>JAPUEV010000366.1:2364-5617 GCA_027492415.1 Ignavibacteria bacterium | reverse complement strand
CAAAAGTTATTTACCTGGTTTTTTTTACCAAGCAGCATGGTTTTGCCGTTTCTCTGTACATCACCGCTTTCCCATGTCCAGTGAGCGGTTTTCATTACTTCTTTTCCGCTTTCGGGATGACACTCAAGACATTTGCGTGTAACATCCCGTGGTGAACTTATCGAATCCTTAAAATAAGCGCTGTGATCAAGATGCGGAAGCATGCGTCCTTCAAGCGGATTTTTGGGTACAGTTCCAGAATCAAAAGTATTGCGGCTTTCTTTATTGCATGCATTTATTGCAGTTAAAAGCAATAAAGCTATTCCAATGTGGCTTAATAAATAATGTATTGATTTTCTTTTTTTCATAAATATTTAAAATCAGTCGTACTGCAGTAACATTTCATATTCAAACAAGATCAATATTTCCATGTTAATGATAAATGGAACAGCATTGTCTGCAGTGAGCTTGTACTGTTATTATATTCTGCTGCAACTGTGCTGGGGTTTGTTGCAGTAAGCTCTTTATTAAGCGCCATTTCATAAGCAAAGTTTACCGAAAATTTTTTGCTAAGATTTAAAGTTCCGCCAGCTGTAACATGATTTTCAACAATTGCCGGGAATACAGGAAATACAGTTGATTCCGGAACCGGGTTTGTACCGTATACAAAACCAGCCCTGAAGGTAAATAGCTTTGAGAAGTCATACTCACCGCCTGCATGGATAATATATGTATCTTTCCAGCTTAGAGGGAAATTGAGGGAGAACGAGCCGGTATTGCCAAGCATCCGGTTAATATTTGCATTCTGCCCGCCAGTCATATTAAGCTCCATCTTTTCAAATGCTTTTTTCCAGTTAAGCCACTCAAAATCCATCCCGAATCTGAATTTTTTATTTGGAGCATAAGAAAAACCAAATGATATCTGCTGAGGCATGGAAAGCTTGTTTTCAAGATCGTATGAGGCAATTGCTCCCAATGAAAGATCTATCCCCATTTGTGTGAATGCTGTCATTGCGGAATCCATTGCCTGCTGCTGGTTTATTCCCGGGTAGTTATTCATATAACCTGCAACTACTCTCCCAAAAGCGTCATTCATCTGGTAAGTCATATCCATATCAGCTTTGCCGTTCTTATATGTAAGATCCACCGGCAGTGTATAGCTTAAACCGAGCGAGAACATTTCATTTACTTTATAAGCCAGTCCTATTTTTCCGCCAAATCCAAAAGCAGCAAGATCGCTCATTTTTGCGTAAGCTGTAACTTCATTGTAACCAAGTCCGCCCTGTGACTGCGGTGCTGAGAACATTTGGCCAAAGGTCATTCCTGTCTGCGGATTTACAACACCTTTTAGCTCATTGGGTGATAAGCTGTATGGCATACGGAAATCCATCATGCTGTAATACATATGAGCAGAAATACCTGCTGAGAAATTATTACTGAAACGGTATGACAGCGAGGGTCCCCCCTGCATTACTGCGAATTTTGAATAATATTCCTGCTGAACATAATTACCGTTTTGATCTTTAAAAAGCTGATGATTAAGATTAAAATCAGAACCCATACCGCCATTGGTAAAAAATCCAAGCCCTAATGTTACCTTAGATTTTTTCGGAGTATATGTTATACCAAGTGATGGCAAGGGGTATGTATGCGAATTACCTTCGGAATTATTAAAAGTATTTGTGAATTTAAGCTTAGGTATCATCATAGAAAAATCAGCTTCAAGCATATTTTCCTTGAGGAATGAAATTCCTGCGGGATTTGTCATAAGCAGGCTGGTATTATCAAAAAAGCCGGTTGAAACACCTCCCCTGCCTGTGGTTTTGGCATCAAAACCTATAAGCCTGGTACCATTCTGCGCTAAACCAGCAACGGTAAGAACCAGCATAAACAATGTAAAAACTGTAAATTTCCTCATATATATTTATTTTTCATTATAATTGCTATTAACAACTATACAAAAATAATAAATGACTCAGGCGATAAAAAATGTCCTGTATCAAAGCTTTATATGATATTTATCGTTTTAGTTGCCGATAGCAACTTAATGAGCAATACCCTGCGCTAAGACTTGATATTACAGTAATATTTTATTATGTTGCTATTAGCAACTAATTAATGGCTCATGTTGTTAATCATATTATGAAAACTAAACAATTTAATATCAGATCAATTCTGCCGGCAGTATTGTTAATTATAATGATGGCCGGATGCGGTAAAAAGGATGATAAAACCGGGGTTAACTATAATGTTTCACAGAACAACAAAAATACTGGCAGCGATATAAAAACTGAAACTTATAATAACAACAAAAATCAAAACAATACAAACAATACAAACAATAATCAAAACAATACAAAAGGAAGCACTATAATGATACACTTAACAGCAGCAGAATTTAAACAGAAAGTTTTTAATTACGAAACAGAAAAAGAATGGAAGTTTACCGGTGATAAGCCTGTAATTATTGATTTTTACGCAGACTGGTGCGGACCCTGTAAAATGGTCGCTCCTGTGCTGGAAGAGCTTTCTAAAGAATATGACGGTAAAGTGCAGATATACAAGGTTGATACCGAAGCTGAACATGAGCTTGCCTCAGTCTTCGGGATACAAAGCATACCATCAATATTATTCATTCCAATGGAAGGAAAACCACAAATGTCTATGGGCGCGCTGCCTAAAGAAAGCTTTATAAAAGCTATCAATGAAATTTTACTGGTAAATTAATTTTAATATCATAATAAAATGAAAAAGAACATGGGCTCCGCAGATAAGATCATAAGGGTATTAATAGCAATTGGCGTATTCATACTTTATTTCACCGGAACAATTCACGGTACACTTGGCATACTGCTGATTGCATTTGCTGTTGTATTTGTTTTAACCAGCCTTGTTGGTACCTGCCCGCTGTATTTACCGTTTGGACTTAGTACACTAAGAAAAAAACTTAAGGATTAATTTTAATATGCCTGAAAATATTCTAAAGAATAAATACATTAAGCTCTCACTGTATGCAATAATTGGCGGTTTAATTGGTTATGCATATTATTATTATTTTGGATGTAAGAACGGCTGCCCGTTAAGCTCTAACTGGTATATTACAACAGGGTACGGGTTTATATCGGGAATAGTGCTTGCACTGCCGCCAAAGAAGAAACACGTGGATACAGAAAATAATTCAGCCTGATGTTTTTGCTTAATGAAACATAAATCCGCAATTAATCGTTTAGATTATTACCTTTATTATATTTACAAAATCAATTAATTTTGGGTC
>JAPUEV010000366.1:0-2354 GCA_027492415.1 Ignavibacteria bacterium | reverse complement strand
TGAGACATACTATAAAGAATGAATTTCATATGTAACCTGCTGAATATTTTTAATTTCAGCAGGTAAATATTTAGCTGAATTAATTACAGGAAATTACCAATATAAAATTAATATAAAATGGAAAATAACAATAGTAACGGCAAATGTCCCGTAACAGGAACCGGGAACAGCTTTAACACAGGCGCTCATGGCAGAAAGAACGCTGACTGGTGGCCTAACAGTTTGAACCTGAATATACTCAGGCAGAACTCTACCCTCTCAGATCCTATGGGTGAAAATTTTGACTATGTAAAAGAGTTTAAAACCCTTGATTACGATGCACTAAAAAAAGACCTGACTGAGCTTATGACCGATTCACAGGACTGGTGGCCGGCAGATTTTGGTCACTACGGACCATTATTTATCCGCATGGCATGGCACTCGGCAGGTACTTACCGTACCGGTGATGGCCGCGGAGGCGCAGGCTCAGGGCAGCAGCGTTTTGCACCGCTTAACAGCTGGCCGGATAACGCAAACCTGGATAAAGCGCGCAGGCTGCTTTGGCCAATTAAGATGAAGTACGGCAAAAAAATATCATGGGCTGATCTTATGATACTTGCCGGTAACGTTGCGCTGGAATCAATGGGATTTAAGACCTTTGGCTTTGCAGGCGGCAGGAAAGATGTTTGGGAACCGGAAGAGAATGTTTATTGGGGCAATGAAGAAAAATGGCTTGAAGGCGATAAGCGTTATAGTGGCGAGCGCGATCTTGATAATCCCCTGGCAGCTGTACAGATGGGTTTGATCTATGTTAACCCGGAGGGTCCCAACGGCAACCCTGACCCGGTTGCAGCAGCAAAGGATATCCGCGAAACATTTGCACGCATGGCTATGAACGATGAAGAAACAGTCGCGTTAATTGCCGGCGGACACACTTTCGGGAAAACACATGGCGCGGGTGAAGCGACGAATGTTGGAGTTGAACCTGAAGGCGGAGATATTACAGAGCAGGGATTAGGCTGGACGAGTAAGTTCAATTCAGGTATTGGCAAGGATGCTATAACAAGCGGTCTTGAAGTTACATGGACATCAACTCCTACAAAATGGAGCAATAATTTCTTCTGGAATTTGTTTGGATATGACTGGGAGCTTATGAAGAGTCCCGCAGGCGCACAGCAGTGGACACCAAAGAACGGTGCAGGCGCAAATACAATCCCCGATGCATTTGATAAGAATAAAAAACATGCGCCAACTATGCTTACAACAGATCTTGCATTAAGATTTGACCCGGCATACGAAAAGATATCAAGAAGGTTCTTCGAAAATCCGGATGAGTTTGCAGAAGCATTCGCAAAAGCATGGTTCAAGCTTACACACCGCGATATGGGACCAAAATCACGTTACTACGGACCCGAAGTGCCAAAAGAGGATTTAATATGGCAGGACCCGATTCCCGCAGCTGACCATAAGCTGATTGATAACAAAGATATTGAATCATTAAAGGAAAAAATACTGGCTTCAGGATTAACTGTATCAGAATTAGTTTCAACCGCATGGGCATCAGCATCAACTTTCCGCGGTTCTGATAAGCGCGGCGGAGCAAACGGCGCGCGTATAAGGCTTGCACCGCAAAAGGACTGGACTGTAAACAATCCGGCACAGCTTGCAAAAGTACTTGATACACTTGAAACTATAAAAAATGATTTCAACGGCGCACAGAGAAAAGATAAAAAAGTCTCACTGGCTGATCTAATAGTGCTTGCAGGTAATGCTGCCGTTGAAAAAGCTGCAAAGGATGCGGGCTTTGAAGTAAAGATTCCCTTCACACCCGGCAGAATGGACGCATCACAGGAACAGACTGATGTTGAATCATTTGAAGTGCTTGAACCTATTGCAGACGGCTTCAGGAATTACTCTAAAACAAAATTCACAATACCAACAGAAGCGCTGCTTATCGATAAAGCTGACCTGCTGAAGCTTACAGCTCCTGAGATGACCGTTCTTGTCGGTGGTATGAGAGTGCTTGGCACAAATTATGATAACTCAGCAAAAGGTGTATTTACAAACACACCGGGCAGGCTAACCAATGACTTTTTCACAAACCTGCTTGATATGAATACTGTATGGAAGGCCACTGATGATAGCAAGGAAGTATTTGATGGCAGTGACCGCAAAACAGGCGAGCTTAAATGGACAGCTACAAGGGCTGATCTTATTTTCGGTTCAAACAGTGAGCTTCGCGCAATAGCAGAGGTCTACGGCGCAGGCGACGCAAAGGAAAAATTCGTGAAGGATTTTACCGCAGCCTGGAATAAAGTCATGAACGCTGACAGGTTTGATGTAAAGTAAAGAAAAAGTAATCCCGCTAAAACGGG
>JAPUEV010000365.1 GCA_027492415.1 Ignavibacteria bacterium | reverse complement strand
TTGATGAAGATGCGATAATTATAGGAAAAACCAATTGCGATGAGTTCGCAATGGGTTCATCCAATGAAAACTCAGCTTATGGCAATGTGCTGAACCCGTTTGATAACTCGCGTGTTCCGGGCGGCTCTTCTGGCGGAAGCGCAGCGGCAGCTGCTGCAGATATGTGCATGGTTTCACTTGGCACTGATACAGGCGGCTCGATCCGCCAGCCAGCGGCATTCTGCGGTGTAACAGGATTAAAGCCCACTTACGGCAGGGTATCACGCTACGGTTTAACCGCTTTTGCATCATCATTTGATTCCATTGGTCCGTTTGCTAAAAATATAAAAGATGCAGCCCTTTGCCTTGAAGTTATGGCAGGCAAAGATAAGAATGATTCAACATCAGTTGAGCATTCCGTTGAAAGTTATTCCGGTGAAATTGAAAATTTTGACACAGCTAAAATTAAGATAGGTATTGTTGAAGATCTTGATGAAGAAGGTTTGCAGGCTGAAATAAAAGAGTCAATGGGTAAAACGATAGAAATGCTCAAAGCTAAAGGCTGTGAGATAGTTCCGGTTAAGCTGCCGAATTTAAAATATTCAATACAGGCATACTATATTTTAACAACAGCCGAAGCATCAAGCAATCTTGCCCGGTTTGATGGCGCCAGGTACGGGGTTAGAGCAAAAGACTCAGCAACTATGGAAGATATGTATGTGAACTCAAGAAGTGAAGGATTTGGCGCTGAAGTAAAACGCAGAATAATGCTCGGTACTTATGTGCTTTCACACGGGTATTATGATGCTTATTACAGGAAGGCTCAAAAAGTACGCAGGCTTATAAAAGAAGATTTTGCAAAGGCATTTGAAACAGTGGATTTTATTATTACTCCAACAACACCAACAACAGCATTTAAAATAGGTGAAAAGACCAACGACCCGCTTGCAATGTATTTAAATGATATTTACACAACATCTTCAAATTTAGCAGGCAACCCGGCAATCAGCATTCCCGCAGGTAAAGATAATTCAGGTCTGCCGGTAGGGTTACAGGTTATAGGCAAAGATTTTGATGAAGCCGGTATCTTAAAGCTTGGTAACTATATTATGCGTAATTATTAACCTGGAATGCTTCGTACTCTGCTATACTGATCTCAATTTTTTCCTTAAGCTGCAGGTAAACAACTTCCTGCTGGTCTCCTAAATACCATTCTTTGCTTTTCTTTATCTTAAAATTCTTCATAATATCAGCATCAAGTATGCTTTTTACTTTGCTCAGGTCATCAGGGTTATGGATAATAAAACCCCTCACTATACATTTACCTGTAAAGAATACATAATCAACCTTAAAATTGATAGAGATATTCTGTAACGCTACAATTGCCTTATTTAACTGTTCTTTTGTCATAATTACAAAAATACCTAATCTAAATTACATTTTAAAGTGTAAACTTTATCTGCCATGGACCCGAATTTATTTACGTGAATGACTAATTTCTTAATTTTAGGTTTATTATTATTGAAATTCCAATGAAAAAAATTAAAATTGTATGCCTGGGCGGAAGTATGGAAGATAATTCTTCTACTCTTTCAATACTGAATTATTCCGCCAAAAAATTAAATGAGCTTGGCGCTGAAACGTATATTGCGGATATAAAAAAATTAGATCTTCCAATCTTCAGCTATAAAGCTTTAAAAAACCTGAAAAACGCTAAATTCAGCAAGCTTGTAAAGGAAATGAGCACAGCTGACGGGTATATGTTCGCCTGCCCTGAATATCACGGAACGGTAAGCTCTGCATTTAAAAATGCCATCGATTTCCTGGAAGTGCTTGCTGCCAATAAACCGCCATATTTAAGCTTAAAGCCTGTTGGCTGTATTGCGCTTGGCGGCGCGGAATTTGCAGGACACTCAACTCTTAACACTATGATAAGTATTGTCCATAACTTAAGAGGTGTAGCTGCTCCTAACAGCATGGCAATCGGCTACGGAAGCACAATATTCAATAAAAAAGGCGAGCTTACCAGCGAAGTTATTGCGAACAGGTTAACCAGGCTGGCCAGTGAGCTTTATACTTTGGCGGTGAGATTAAGAGATTAACTAATTAAAAATAAAATTTCAGGAAATGAGAAAAGGGTACTCAAAAAAAAGGTTATTGATAAGCTTAATACCTTTGGTTTTATTTTTTATAATTGCTGCAGGCGCTTACCAGCAGGATAAAACTGGTAAGAAAGATATTAAAGTATCAAATGATACTCTGAATAAAAAAAATCCTGTAAAGGAAGATAAAAACGGTATTGTTGAAAAAGAAACTCCCGCTGAAGAGGAAGAAACAGGACCTGCTGATACTGTTAAAATTGGGGGATATTTGTTTTCTGTTTATGACCTCGACTTTCCCGGGAATAAAATAAATGCTGACCTGTATTTATGGTATAACGCAAAAAAAGACAGCCTGGACCTCCTGCAAAACCTTGAAGTGATCAATTCAACTGAGCTTAATAAGTCATATGAAATGAATGAAAAAAGGGGAGATATTACTTATAACTCAGTTAGACTTAATGCAAAAATTAAACAGGAGTGGAATGTATCTGATTTCCCGTTCGATGAACAGAATATAGAAATTCAGATAGAAGATTTTGATAAAGATAACTCAAAGCTTGTCTTTATTGCCGATACACTTGCCAGTAAGATCGATAAACAGGTTCACATTGAAGGATGGAAAATTAAGAATTTCGGGATCAAAATTGATGATCATACTTATGAAACAAATTACGGCGATCCTGATATTCCCTTAACAGAATATTCAGCTTATTCACGGGCTACAATTTATTTTACAATCGAAAGGGAAGGCAACGGTCTGTTCTTTAAGCTGTTTGTTGGATTATTTATCTCTGTGCTTATTTCTCTTTTAACATTTTTCATCAACCCGCTTGATCTTGACCCAAGGTTCGGGCTATCTGTTGGCGCAATATTTGCGGCAATTGCCAGCCAGTATGTAATTACTTCAACCCTTCCGCAAAATGCAGGCTTAACGCTTGTGGATATCCTGCATGATATTTCGTTTATATATATATTCCTGTGTATCCTTGTTTCAACTATTTCACTTCACTTTATCAAAACAGGTAAAGAAGTGCAGTCGCAAAAACTTGACAGGATAAGCTTTTTTACATTTGCAATATCATATATAATTCTGATAATTTATTTTGTAGGCAGAGCAATTTAAATAAAAAATTATGACAACTAGAAGAGATTTCCTGAAAACATCGGCTATCCTGGCTGCAGGTGCCGTAATAATACCACCCGGATTCAATATCAATAAAGGTGTAAAGCCAAAGGTTGTGATAATCGGCGCTGGATTTGCAGGGCTGGCAGCCGCATACAGGCTTAAACAAAAAGGCTGCGAAGTGACCTTGCTTGAATCACGGGGCAGAGTTGGCGGCAGGGTATTTTCACACCCAATTGATAAGGATGAAGATCTTGTGATTGAGCTTGGCGCTGAGTGGGTCGGAGCATCACATGAAAGGATGATTGCGATGTGTAATGAGTTTGGGCTGGAGCTTTTTAATAACCAGTTTGAAACTCATTTAACTTTTGCAGGAGAATATTTTCCTAAAGGCAAATGGAACTACTCTGATGAATGGAAGGCAAAGTTTGATTCACTTATAAAAGACTATGCTAATTTCCGTGAGGAAGATAAGAAAAAGCTGGATAAAATTGACTGGTGGAGATACCTTACAAATAACGGGATAAATGAACGTGACCTGCAGATACGGGACCTGGCTGACAGCACTGATTTTGGCGAGTGTATAAGGCATGTATCTGCATATGCAGCTATTGCGGAGTATGCTGAGTCAAGCGAAAAGAATGAAATGGATTTCAAGATTCGCGGAGGCAACAGCATGTTTTCGAATGCGCTGGCTGAAAGAATTGGCGAAGAAAATATAAAACTTAAACATAAAGTACTGGAAGTTAACCAGGCTGACGGCAAGGTGGATGTGCTCTGTGATAATGGGGCAGTATTTTCAGGGGATAGCCTTATTTGTACTGCACCGGTATACTCACTGCTTAAGATAAAATGGAAGCCGGGCCTGCCGCAGGAAAAGATTGACGCGCTGAACCAGCTGCAGTATGCAAGGATTTGCAAGCATGCCCTGCTCTTCAATGAACGCTTCTGGAAAGATGAAGATTTTGATATGGTAACCGATGTTTACGGACACTATTTCTATCATGCAACAAAAAACCAAAAGGGAACTAAAGGAGCATTGATTTCTTATACAATAGGAGATAAAGCTGATGTTGTGAGCAGACAGAATGATGAATTTAAGGCTGGTATGATCAATGATTCCCTTAAAACGGCATTTGGTAATGTTAAGGATAAAATTGTAACGCAATTAAATTATTACTGGGGCATGGATGAATATACAAAAGGAGCTTATGCTTTGTACGGTACGGGGCAGTGGTACACTTTAATGCCTGAATTGAAAAAGAAATTCATGAGTACTTATTTTGCCGGAGAGCATCTTGCTGACTGGCAGGGATTTATGGAAGGTGCAATTGTAAGCGGTGAAGCTGCTGCGGATGCTATAACAGGCTGATTTAAAATACTACTGTTTAAAGCTTTTTATATATCTTAAATATTCTTCTTCCAGGTCTGTTACCGGTCTGCCTGTAACTGCAGCTATCTGCGTTATGCCGGTTTCATCCGTATCGTATGTATCCCTGAACTCCCTGTAAAATTTTTCCAGCAAGCCTTCTTCCTGCAGGTACATCAACAGGTATCTTGACTGACCGTAAAAGAATGAGGTACGCTTGCCGTAAAGCTCTTCATCATTTGTTTCCATCATATGCTGGATGCCCGTATATGTTTTATCTTCAAGTGCTCTTCTGATAGGAATTATCCTAAGGCTGAAATCAGCGATTAAATTGCCGTTCTTAAAATTGGCTTTTTCATTCAGCGATGCAAAACCTTCATCAAACCATGATGGCGCTTCCGGGAAATCAGCTTTAATGAAACGGTGTGTTACCTCGTGGAAAATACTGCCTTTCCAGCTTACATATCTTATCACTATTACATTCAAAGATATCTTGTAGAAACCGTAAGGAGAAATGTCATTTTCTGCGATATCATAATTTTTAAGCACAAAATTCCTGTAATCTTCATAATCACCAAACAGGTAAATCGGTGTAATTTTATCAGGCAGCTTGTTCACGTAATTATTTGACATTGCATCAATTGTTTTCCTGACATCGTTATCAATAAGCTTGTAAGTTATCTCATCATCCATATCAGAAAATACCACGAAGTAACGGAATTTTGTAATTGACATATCATCAGGCAGTATCTTTGACTGCTCTTTGATAACTTTATTGTAATCAAAATTTGTAAAAGTTTCTTCAAGCTCTGATAAATTATTCTTTATATCCTGTCTCTTTACAGTTGAATCAAGCTTAGGCTCGCTGGATTCAAGATTACCTTCGGCTTTAAATCCGCAGCCAAGCAGTATTGCAAGAATGATGAACAGTACTATAATAAAGCCTTTTTTCATTACCTGGGTTAAATGTCAAAAAAACATGGTTTGAAATAATAACATTTACTTATAATATTAAGTTCTATTATACATAAAAAAATGATAAAAATACTGGTA
>JAPUEV010000364.1 GCA_027492415.1 Ignavibacteria bacterium | reverse complement strand
CATAAGTATCACGCCTTTGGTCATCACTTCATCAATAATCGTACTTTCCATATTCAGCTTCTTGGCTGCGCACCTTGTCATCAGGTCACGCTCTGAAAATATACCTTTCAGCTTGCCGCCGTCATCCAGTACCGGTACAGCGCCAACGTTATTTTTTGACATCTCGCTGACTACATCAAAAACGGTCATACCGGTATTTACATAGTACATAGCTTTGTGGGTGCAGATATCACGAAGTGATTTCATGTGGTACTCCTTTCTGGTCATTATTATTACATAAGACCATGGAAAAAAAAGTTTTCAATGTGGAATTGATATGCCCTTAAGATAATAATATATGTGTGATAATGCAACTTTAAATATTAAACATTACAAAATAAACCGGGGTTTCTTGGCTAAAATTAATATTTTATTAAATTATCGTTTCCTGAAAAGCCGGTTAATATGATAAATTTGGTTAAATGCAGGATATTTTATGAGGAATAATATTAAATGCTTAAGGGACTTTTATTAAGTCCCTTAAGATTAATCAGGTAATTCTTCACAGAAGTAATTTGATCTTGCCAGTAAATTTTCAATTTCGCCGGGAGATATTCCTACTGCTTCTATCCGCAGAATGTTTTCATGGTCTTCCAGGTCAAAGCTCCACTTCTTTACACCGCTTATTGCGTTCAATTGCGGTGCTATGCTGTGAATATGCTCCTGCTTGTTTACTCCTGTTCTGAAAACAAATACTTCCATTTTAAATTTAAATTAAGTTTATTATTAAATTTAATTATTTACATTCAGCTTCATTTTCCTGCCCACCTGTTTTGCTTTCATCGCTAAGATCCATATAAATGAACCTGCTTTTGCATTTAGAGCGGAACTTTTCCTTTTCCTCGGGTGTCATGGATTCATACTTTGCCTTTAATTTCTTTTTCCACATCTCATCAGGTGAGTGATGATGCCTCCTGCCGAAACCGCGCCCCATTGAGCCGAACAGTATTTTAGCAAGTACAAGCAATCCCGCCGACTGCCAGTATGAAAGAACCGGTCCGCTGAATATTGCCGGGATAAGAGCGTTCCATAACAGCATCACAACTGCGCTGGTTATTGCCAGTATTAAAACCAGCTTTAATATAAAGAGGGGTCCTCTTATGAATTTTCTATGTCTCATTATGTTACCTTAAATTTCTTTTTAGTTTGATGTAATTTCATCATAAAGCTCTTTTAATTCTTCACGCAGGTACAGCTCTGCGTAGCGTTTTCTTGAAAGCAGTGTATTAATCCCCACACCGGTTATTTCAGAAATTTCCCTGAAGCTTTTTCCTTCAAATTCATGCATTATAAAAACTTCACGCTGTTTTTCAGGCAGGTTGTTAAGCAGCTCTTCTATCATAGGCCAGAACTCCTGCCTGTTGTATAGAACATCCTGGGACTGTGTATCGTCAAATGCCCGGTCTTCAAAACGGAATGAATTATTTACATCCTCATCAAATACAGATTCGTTCATCTTATCCAGGGATACAGGCTTTATCTTCCGGTACCAGTCAATTATCTTGTTTGAAGCTGCCTTAAAAAGCCATGATGCCGCTCTTTCTATGGGATCCTCACGCATGGTCTTGGTGAACTGGTAGAAAACATCCTGCAGAATATCCTCTGCATCAGACTCAGCAGCTACCCTGCGTTTTATAAAGCCAAGTAATCTCGGGCTTTCTTTTTCGATAACTTCCTTAACCAGGGAGTTTTGTTTTTCAAGATTTTTTTTCAAATCAAAATCTTTTTCTAATTCCCCTGATACTGCAATTTCCATTTAATTGAACCGGTATTAAAATTAACATCGTACTGCTTTCTTTTATGTTAGACGGTTTTATAGAATATTTATTTTAATTTGTGATTTTTATCATTTTCAGCAAAAAACCCCCCGAAATGCTTTATTTCAGCAGCTCTTCCATCTTTTCAATTACCCATGATTTGGAGTTAAAACCGCCTGAATTCTTTGCTGTAATGTAAATTTCTTCCGGAAGATTCCCGTTTGCTGACTTCGCTTTCAGCAGCAGCCGTGAGTATTTGATAAAATCCGGTAACGAGCGCTTTATCTGCGGAGTCAGCTCCCTATTCTGGTAAATGAACATGCGCAATGCTTCTATTGCTGATTCAGCTTCATCAAAATAGCTTAGCTCGTAATAACATTTTATATAAGTTGAGCGTATTAGGATCTTAGTCATAACGTTATCACTTACAGCCTTGCTTAAAAAGTCAATACATCTCACGTATTCCTTTTTTCCGAACAGACAGGAAGCCATCAGAACGCAATACATATTTTCCCTGTTGCCGGGCTCAATATGATCTTTATATTTATTCAGAAATTCTTCAGCCCAGTCAAAATCTTTTGATATAATTGCCTGCATAGCAATATTATGATAATTACTTCCCATTACATATCCAATTTCATCACGCGGTACAAGGTTTCTTTGAACAAATACTTTGTTTATTTCATGCAGCTCTTTGTGTACAGGTTTATTCTGAACTGTTTCTGTAAATATATATGATGCAAACAGCATTGTCCAGCATGTATACTGGTCTTTAAGCTTCATGCTGTCCAGGTTTTCAAATACAAGTGTTTTAAGCTTATCCCTGTTACGGCCAACGGGGTCGTTTACTTTACTGAGCAGGCCATAATAGAAGATCGATGTTATTGCATAATACTCTGAGTTAAGGCTTTTAAGGTTCTCAAGGTATTTTTCAAAATCAAAATAATTCATAAATCCATTAAAAAGCTCTTTGTTTTTTTCATACCTGCTAACGTATTTAAATACCGCAAACTCGTTTGCTATCCGCAGGAACGATAACAGGAAATAATCAGCAGCGCACTCGCCTCTTAAAACTGAATCTTCAACTTTCAGTTTGTAATTTTCTCTTTCAACTGAAAGTGAGTTCATGGTTTCAAGGTATTCAAAAAGTTTTTTTAAATATTCCACTGAATACGTTTCGTTTTTCAGTTCTACTATGCCTTTATCCAAAACTTTTTTTACCCTTTCCGGTTTTCCTCTCCTTGCAAGCTCGTATGCAAATGAAATATCGCTGAATGTCTTTTCCTTTTCTATTCCAAGCTGTGTCAGATATTTATCCAGCAATGCCTGTACGCGGCTGATCAGGTTACGTGTTACCTGCCTGTTGTATTCTGTTTTTCCGTAAACAGATTTGTATATCTCTTCTTCTGTCACCTCAAATAAAGGATAGTTTTCCTTTAAGATTTCCATAAGCTTGATCAGATCCATCCTTTTATTAAAAAAGGGGGAGCTAACAAAATCATTGAACCTTAAAAACTCTTTTTTATCCAAAACTTTTAAAAACTCAAATGTCTTCATTCCAGGCGATTATTTTATATACTCAAAATTGCTTAAAATTATAAATAATTGCAAGGTTTAATGGTAATTTCAGGTTTTACACGGTTATTATTGGGCTAATTTCTATTTGTAATGCGGTTATCACAAAACTATCTTTGTACCAGTTAGCGTAATTCAAAAATAATATGTCTCATCATGAAAAAAATTCATATAAATAGCAGCCGGCAAACCCCCCTGTTTTTATTTGCAGGTTCTCACGTAAGGATAGACATATTGTTTGCCTTGCGCTAACTAAGGATGATACCCGCTTCCGGTAATAGGCTGCGGGTTTCCATCCTGTAAATTTAAGAACATTTAAATAAAAACTTTAAAATGAAAATGAACAAGATCACATTAATCCGATACTTTACTGCATTCATTATGATACTTTCAGCCTCAGTTTACGCGCAGGGCACATTTACATTTTGTAAAAGTGTAGATGATAACGTTTACCCGGTTGATCCGCTAACAGAAATTTCCACAGGGAGCCCGGTTATTTTCCATTTCAGCAATCCTCTGCCAATTGGTGCTGAAGGCGGGAATAATATCACCGTGGGCTGGGTGATACATACAGTAGGCGATGACGGGCTTGATAACGGATTTGTAAATGAATACTTCACTTACTTTGAGCCGGGTTACAGAAGGTTCTGCACAACTGAAGCGTTCTACTTTGATAAACCCGGAGTATACAGGGTCTACGCAATAAACTGGGATGACCGCCAGGTTAATTTTCACAGCGGCAACCTTACAAAGTATTACTCAAAAAATGAAATTACAGTAAAATAAAAAATAGTTAGCCAGGGAAAAACAAAATGAAAATTTTAATAATAACTATCTTACTTGCAGCATGCGGTGTGCTGTATTCACAGCAGGAAACAGCGAAAATATGGTCAAGAACCTATAACAGCGGAGCCAAAGAATTAAGCAGCATGACAAAGACTGATAACAGCGGGAATGTATTCATTGCGGGATTTAAAAGTAATTCCGGTAATTGGGAGGATCCTACTGCAAGAATAATACTTCTTAAATATTCACCCGAAGGTAATTTACTATGGAGTAAGACATTCCAAAGCACCTCAGGCGGAAGAACCGCGCCATACGCTATGGCTGTTGATGATTCAGGCAATGCTTATATATGCGGGGTTGCAGATACTTTGAACAATTCTCTTTACTCAAGGGCTTTGGTTGTAAAATATAATGGTAATGGTGATATTGTATGGGCAAGGTATAACGGGGTTTCTTTATTCCAGTGGGCTTACAAAGATATCAAGGTTGATCATTCAGGTACTGTATATCTTTCATATGAGCTTCATGTAAGCAGCGGCCCCAGCCCCGGCTGGGCTTCATACTGCGTAAAATATAGCAATGCAGGTGTGCTGCAATGGAGCTCAACACAGAACATTAATGTTGTTGATGCTAAAATAGATATCGATAATTCCGGAAATGCATATCTTGCAGGTACAAGATACTCTCCTGTTCCTTATGATATCTTTGTCTCACAAATTGATCAAAACGGTACATCACAATGGAGCGCGGTGTATAATAATCCCAATAACACGATTGATGTTGTTACAGCCTTCAAAGTCGATCCATCCACCGGCGATGTTTATGTTACAGGCTGGTCAGGTGTTATGGGACCCGAACAGATAGAAACCATTAAGTTTTCTTCCGGGCTTGGACAGCTTCAGTGGGCTAAAAGAACATCAGGCACTTTATCAGGCGGGTTTAATACAGCTTCAGCAATTGAACTCGGCTCAAACAACGATCTCTATGTTTGCGGAACTTTCACAAATAATTCCAAAGGCAGGGATGCATTCCTGATAAAATATAATACTTCAAACGGTAACGAAACCTATAGAAAAATATATTCCTCAGGCAATAACAACACAAATGAAACAGGTAACTCTGTTGCCGTTGATCCTGCAGGAAATGTTATTTTTGCGGGAACACGCTCTGCATACCACGATGTTTTTTTCCGGAAATTCAGTTCAGCCGGAAGCCTGATTACCAGCTACCAGTTCAATGATTCCATGAATGTTTCCGAAAATATTCCGGTTTCAATTGTTTTTGGCACCGGGAATAAAATGTACATCACTACCAACGATACAATGCAGAATAATTCTTCATCTGATATTACGCTAACAGGTTTTGATATCATAGGCGTTAACACAACAACTATATGCAGGAATATCAATATACCAATTCCGGATAACCAGTCAGTATATGATACAATACAGGTTAACACCGGTACTGATAATCTCG
>JAPUEV010000363.1:1508-5640 GCA_027492415.1 Ignavibacteria bacterium | reverse complement strand
TTAATGAAGTATACCCCGGCAAAAAATACAGCAGCGTTACAATGCGCAAGCTGTATTCTCTGCTAACAGCGCTTGTGATGGAATACGTTGGGGTAAAAGGGTTCAGGGAAAGCACTCTTGAGTATAATGTTAAGCTTATCGATAAGCTTCGCGAGAAGGAAATGCTTTGGCTCTTTGAAAAAAGAGCCAAAAGCCTTAATACACTTTTTGATTCTGCCAAAAGAAGTTTTGGCTATTATGAATCAAAGTTTAAGTATACAACCATAATGAACTGGCAGCGCCTTAACCGTGACGAAAAGTCAATGGTCAAAAACCTGCAGAGTGAGCTGGATGAATTTATTGAGTATTTCCTTGGTGTATCGATGCTTATGTATATAAGGCTTGGCGCATGGGAGCGCGGGCTGAACATAAAATTTGATCTTAAGTTTTTCAGGGAGGTTACTAAGTTTCTCTCTGAGCAGGAGTCCGGCGAAGTGACTCTTGCCACGCTGTATTACAATATGCTTATGCTGCTTAATACAGGTGAAGAAAAATATTTCTTTGAGCTTCAGAATAAGAGGGATAAATTTGAATCTAAGCTTGCAGGCGGTGACCATTATAACATTGAGCTTGTTCTTATCCAGTACTGTTACGAAATGGTAAATAAAGGAAAAGATGAGTTCAGACGGCACCAGTTTGAGATCACTAAAAGGATCATGGAAAAGAACCTTATACCTGAAGGCAATATTGAGCCTTATTTTTTTACCAATGCAGTCAGGAATGCCTCGATACTGAAAGAGCTAAATTGGGCGGAACAGTTTGTAAAGGAATTCAAAGTCAGGATCGACCCCGAGATGAAGGATGAGATCATAGGATACAGTACAGCAATGATTGAGTTCAATAAAGGCAATTACGAGGTTTCACTGAAGAACCTTTCCAGGATCAATCTTGAAAAATCAAACATGAAGCTTGATATCAAGAACCTGCTTGTCATTATTTATTATGAGCTTTCTTACAACGAAGAATTGCTCTCGCTTTTAGATACTTACAGGCACTATTTATCCAGGGATAAAAATATCAGTGTGCAGTCAAAGAAGATTTATACTCATTTTATAAATTTCGTTTATGAGCTTCTGAATATTAAGCTCAAAGAAAAAACGGGTTCAATGACTAAGCTTAGAAAAGATATAAAGGAGCTTTCAGTTTCCGGCTTCAGGGAGTGGCTGCTTAAGAAAGCAGATGAGCTTGATATGCCCGTTAAATGATCTGTATATGTGAAATATTTTAAATAAGGGTCATTTACAGCGCTGGCTGTGAATAACATTTCTGCACAATAAAATATAAGGTTTAATGAACTCCTTTTACGCTAAAACTTCATCGCTTACAAGGTAGAACCGCTCTATCAAAGCTTCAAACTTCTCACCGTCACCGCGCATCATTGTGTAGCTGCCTTCCATTGTGCCCCAGTTAGTATTAATAGGGCAGTGGCTGCTGTACTCAAACGATTCGCCGGGCTCAAGCTCAGGGGTATAGCCAACTACACCCGGGCCATCCACCTTTTCCTGGTCGCCATCTGCGTTAATTATAAGCCAGTGCCGTGAAAGCAGCTTAACTTTGGCTTCGCCTAAATTAGTTATAATTACCCTGTAAGTAAAAGAAAAGCGGTTTACTTCGGGGCTTGACTGCTCAGGGATGTACTCAGGGAAAACCTGCACCCTGACTAATTCTGTGGTTGTATCAGATCCTATCTGATGGGATGTGGTAGTATTTTCCATACGTAATTTTAATACAATATTTAGATATAATCAATGGGTTTGCAATGAGAGAAAAATTTTTGGATAACAAACCCGCCATTAAAACAATCCCTAATTCATCATAACCTTATTCTTCAATTCCTCCGGTTTTATGCCGTTACCGTTAAGCCGCTGACGTTCGCCAATCTGCTGACGCCACATAGCGTAGTAAAGACCCTTCACCTCGAGCAGTTCCTCATGCCTGCCTTCTTCAACCATCCTGCCTTTTTCAAGCACATAGATCCTGTCGGCATGCATAATCGTTGAAAGCCTGTGCGCAATTAAAATAGTAATATGATCTGTCCTTGCAGATACATCGCGTATTGTCTGGCTTATCTCTTCTTCGGTCAGTGAATCCAGCGCTGATGTCGCTTCATCAAACACAAGCAGCCTTGGCTGCCTTAACAGCGCGCGCGCAATTGATAGCCTTTGCTTCTCGCCGCCTGATACCTTCACTCCGCCTTCGCCTATGACCGTATCGATTCCTTTATCAGCCCTTGCCAATAGATTCTGGCATGCAGCTTTGTTCAGCGCATCCATTATCTCCGCATCAGTTGCCTTGGGATTAACAAATAGCAGGTTTTCTTTTATTGTGCCTGCAAACAATTGTGTATCCTGTGTTACAAAGCCTATCTGGCTTCTCAGGTTATCAAAATCAATTTCACCGCCGGGCACCCCGTTATAACATATCATTCCTGATTGCGGCGAGTACAAACCAACAAGCAGCTTTACCAGCGTGGTTTTACCCGCGCCTGATGGTCCGACAAACGCAACTGTTTCACCAATAGAAGTGTGGAACGAAATATTTTCCAGCGCGTGATTGGAAGCGCTCATATGCTTGAATGTTACATTTTCAAACTCAAATGTTTCTATCTTGCCTATCGATACCGGTTTTTCAGGTTTTACCTCCAGTGGTGTCTCTATGATATCCTTAAAGTTGTTCAGCGAAACCTCAGTTTCCCTGTATACATTTATTATATTGCCAAGCTCCTGCAGCGGCCCGAATATAAAAAATGAATATATATAGAGCGAAAAGAACTCGCCGGCAGTTATTACCCGTGAAAATATAAGGTACATCATCAAAAACAGTATTGATGTCCTTAAAAAATTTACAATTGTTCCCTGTATAAAGCTCAGGCTTCTTACAAACTTTACTTTCTTCAGCTCAAGCCCTAATATCTTTTCTGTTGTTGAGTTCAGCCGGTTAATTTCCTGTCCGGCAAGACCCAGACTCTTAACAAGCTCAATATTCCTCAATGATTCAGTTGTAGTTCCCGCAAGCGCAGTTGTTTCACCAACAATTTTTTTCTGTATTACCTTTATCTTTTTGCTCAGCTTGCTGCTTATAAAAGCAATCAGCGGGGCAGTAATGGCATAAACAGGGAAGATGACCCAGTGAATTGAAAATGAATATATGGTAACAAAGATCAGTCCTATTATAGTAGTGTAAACAATATTTATCGCAAGCGCTATCAGCTTTTCAACATCAGTCCTTACCTTCTGCAGAACACCTAAAGTTTCACCGCTGCGTTTATCTTCAAATACCTGGTAGGGCAGCTCCAGCGAGTGCTTTATCCCGTCTGCGTACATCCTTGCGCCCAGCTTCTGGGTTATCATGTTAATATAGTAGTCCTGGAAGTTCTTGGCTACCCTTGATACAAATGCCGCACCGATTCCCAGTCCCAGCAGCAGTCCAACCCCTTTGAAGAACTGCTCCGGGGTGTATTTATCGAATTTTGTCGCGTAATCATCAATAATGTACCGTACTATAAGCGGATCCATCATTGAAAACATCTGGTTAACTGCTGCCAGTACCAGCGCTACTATTATAAACCCGCGGTAATTCTTTAAATAAGTGAGTAATAGTTTCATTTAGATTTGTTTAGGCTGCAATTTTAATGAATTTATAGTTATCAAAAAAGGTATGAATTTAAAACAATAGTTCCTGTTACAGGCGTTTACAAAGAATTTTTACTCCCTTTTCCTTTAATGAAAGGGGCAGGGAGGTGAGGTCTATTATCCTTAAGACGTAATTAACTATTTTTTATTTTGTTAAGAAATAGTTATCTTTGTAGAACTTCCAATTAAATAAATTAATCAACTTAAATTTTAAAGCACATGACAAGAGAAGAAATTATTGCAAAAATGGCAGAAGATGCAGATACAACCAAGGTTGCTGCAAAGGCTGCTTTAGATTCATTTATAGGCTGCGTTACCAAAACACTTAAAAAAGGCGGAAAAGTATCACTTGTTGGTTTCGGTACATTTTCAGTTTCAAAAAGAGCAGCAAGACAGGGCAGAAACCCGCAGACAGGCGCAACAATCAATATTGCTGCAAGAAAAGTTGCTAAGTTCAAAGC
>JAPUEV010000363.1:0-1408 GCA_027492415.1 Ignavibacteria bacterium | reverse complement strand
GATAAAACCAAAAACCAGATCAAAACTTTTGAAGTAAGATTTGTTTTCTTTGCTGTTTCTTCCATAGTATACAGTATTAAAAATTATTATTGATCTATTTTAATCGATGATACCTTCACAGGCTTGCCAATATAATCACCGGGTTCGCCGTTCTCATTTGAAGTTTCGCCAATATCCCTTTTCATCACAGAAATTTCGCTGCCTGTTTGTATCACCCAGTAATCAGCTCCCGCGCCAGCCCACCACCCGCGGCATGATATTATTGCATCAGCCGGAATATCATTTGTTTTGTAATCTGTCCGGGGGGTTTCATAGAAATTGTAATATTCCTTTTCAATAAAATACCTTTTGCCGTTAACAACTAAATTAACATCATTTATAGGTGTATCATATTTGCCTGTGCCGGCGGGGGTTATTTCCCACTTCAGCTCAAACTTACCCGGCTTAGTGCTTCCGCTAGTGTTTGTTGTATCAGTTCGTTTGGTCTGTTCGGTTTTAACTGAATCCTTTTTGGTTTCAGTTTTGCTTTTATCCGTACTGCCGGTTTCAGTTTTATCTGTTTTGCCGCATGAAATTACAAGCAGTGAAAATATTATTACTGCTGATAAAAACTTAATTTCGTTTTTCATTTCTATTTCCCCAGAATAAATATTACAGGCTCTTTGCCTAAAATTATTTTTTCATTTTTCCACTCTGTGATGCTTTTCGAAGCAATAAGCTCCGTATCCATTGTCAGGTTTTTGGATATTGAAAGGATTACCTCACCGGTGCATACTTCAAGCAGCTCTTCCAGCAGCCTGTCATTCCTGTGCGGCGCTTCTATGAATATCTGTGATTCATTTCGGTTTTTAACTTTCTTTTCAAGCTCACGGATCTTCTCAGACCTGGCTTTTTTATCAATAGGCAGGTAACCGTGAAAAGTAAAGCTCTGCCCGTTCACACCCGATGCCATCAGCGCCATAAGGATAGACGACGGGCCGCTTAAGGGAATAACCTGTATCCCTTTTTGATGCGCCATTTTTACTATAACCGAGCCCGGGTCAGCTATACACGGAAGCCCTGCTTCTGAAATTAAACCAATATCTTTACCATTCCCCGCTTCATCCAGGAAAGTTGTAATGTCACTATCCTTACTGTTGGTATTCAGCACATAAAAAGTTAACTCCTGAAGGTTTTTTTTTAGACCCGCCAGCTTAAGAAACTTTGCGGCGGTTCTGATGTTTTCTACAATATAGTGATCAATATTATTAATTAACTCAAATACCTCGGCAGGTATGACCCTCTTTAGGTCATCTGAGCCCAGCGAATTTGGTATAAGATACAGTTTTCCTTTTTGCATTATAGAATTTGCCGCATTAAAGTATATTTACAGCTCAAATAAATAATTTATATCCCTGAAACGGGGTGA
>JAPUEV010000362.1 GCA_027492415.1 Ignavibacteria bacterium | reverse complement strand
GGGATATCTTATACAGCAGGTAGAAAATGAATACAGCAGGCGCGGTATATTTGTTCCTGTTCCGGATGTAGATATATCTTCATCTGATATAAGGTTCAGGGTGCGGGAAAAAAGAACAATTAAATACCTGGTACCAGAAAAAGTAGAAAAATACATTTTAGAAAATAAACTATATCAACAGTAACAATTTTATGCAGACCAAAAACGGGATAGTTGTAATGAAGTTTGGAGGAACTTCGGTTCAGGATAGCGAATCGATAACGAATGTAATTAACATTGTAAAGAGTAATCCTCTGAAAAAAGTGGTGGTGGTTTCGGCAATATCAAAAGCTACTACTGCACTTGAAAATATTGCGCGGTTTGCAGCTGATAAAAACACAGCAGAAGCAGAAAAGCTCCTGAGCGAAATAATAAACAGGCATCATGTAATAATTGATACCCTTGTTACCGATAGCGCACTAAAACAAGTTGCTGCAGAAAAAATAATTTCCTATGAGAGAGAAATTACCGAACTGGTAAAGGGACTCTCAATTATCAATGAGCTTTCATTAAGGATACTGGATGCTTTCCGTGTGTTTGGCGAGCTGATGTCATCAAACGTCATTTATTATTCAATGAAAAACAGCGGGCTGGATGTTGAGCTGATCGACTCCAGAGAGATCATAAAAACTAACAACGATTTTTCCAGGGCTTACCCGAATTTCGAGCTTTCACAACTAAATGCAGATAAAAAAGTTAAGCCCTTATTGGATAAGAAAAAGATAGTGCTTGCCCAGGGATTTATGGGGTCAACCGAGGAAGGTATTTCCACAACAATGGGCAGGGAAAGCTCAGATTTTTCAGCGGCTATTTACGGCTCTCTGGTGGATGCAGATGAGATACAGATATGGACAGATGTTGACGGCGTATTAACATGCGACCCGAATGTTATCAGCAATGCATTAAAGCTATCTGAAATATCATTCAAAGAAATGGAAGAGCTTTCAAACTTCGGGGCAAAGGTACTTCACAAAAATTCTGTTAAGCCTGCGCTGAAGAAGGATATTCCCATAAAAATATTGAATTCCAAGAACACGTCTTCAACCGGAACGCTGGTAAGCTCAAAGCTAAGTTATCCTGAACATGTAAAATCTGTGACGTACAAGAAAAATATAATTGTACTCAGGGTTAAGCCTAAGGAATCACTTAACCAGTTCATATTCTGGGAGATGATGCTGAATATCCTTTCCAGGCATAAGCCGCAGATTGATATACTTATTTCATCCAATAATGCGCTGATAATTGTAATTGCAGAAAGCGCATATACCAAGATACATTATGATGAGCTGAAAAATGAATTTGATGAGATTTCAGACTGTGAAATAGTTAAAGATAAGGTTTTGATAACCCTGGTTGGCTCTGACCTGGGTACGATAAGTAATTTTGAACAGAGTATATTTATATGCAACCCGGGCATTAAAGCTGAATCAATAATATACGGCTTCAACCCGCACAGTTTTTCTCTGCTGGTTAACAGCGGCGAGTGTGATAAAGTACTTTGCAACCTGCATAAACAGTTCTTTGAAGGGCATACTTCAGATAACGGTTTATTCAGAAAATTAAATAAAAACGAAGAAAAGAGCATTGCATAATGATAAATCTTGCAATTGTTGGTTACGGAAAAATGGGGAAAATGATAGAATCTATTGCCCCGGGCAATGATTTTACTATTTCGGGAATATACGATGTAATAAACCCGGTAAAGGAACATCTAAAGGATGATACGGATGTAGCAATAGAATTTTCGACTCCCGCAAGCGTAATTGAAAACGTTGAATATCTTTCCTCAAAAGGAATAGATATTGTTTGCGGAACAACGGGGTGGTACAATAAAGCCAATATTGTAAAGGATATTATTAAAAAGAACGGCACGGGCTTTATTTACGCAAGTAATTTTTCGGTGGGTGTGAATATTTTCTTCCAGGTGGTAAAATATGCGGCATCAATTATAGATAAATACGAGCAGTATGATATAAATTTAACCGAGACCCATCACACACAAAAGCTTGATAAACCCAGCGGAACAGCAATAAGGACAGCTGAATATATACTGGATAATATTAAGCGCAAGGATAAGTTTGTAAATGATCTTGTAAACGCGGCGCAGAATGAGATAAATATACTTTCCAAAAGGGTTGAAAATGTTGTAGGCAGGCATGAAGTTGAGTTTGCAAGCGAATCAGATACAATAACACTTATCCACAATGCCAATTCCAGGCAGGGTTTCGCAGAAGGCGCGCTGCTTGCGGCAAAATATATTAAAGGCAGAAAAGGTTTCTTTAAATTTGAGGATATTTTCAAAAATCTAACATTATAACAATGGAAGAAAATAACGAACAGGTACCGGCAGTTACTGAAGGCGAAATTTTAAGCCCGCCGGCAGAAAGCATTTCAATTGGCGATGCAATGGCAGGTATATTTTCGGAGCCTGGCAATACATTTGAGGCAGTAAAGGCTTCAGTGAAGAGAAATTACTGGCTGATACCTTTATTAATTCTGATAGCAGTAAGCATTACCTCCAGTTTTTTGGTTACTCACGATGAAGAGCTTGTATCAGAGATAAAGACACAGCAGAAGAATGCAGTTAAAAAGCGGCTTGATGAATCAGTGAAAGAAGGCAAGATAACACGTGAGCAGGCGGACCAGCAGATTGAGCAGACTGAAAAAATGTTCGGCGGCGGAATGTTCGTCGTATTCGGGATGGTAGGCTCTGTGTTTGGTGTACTGATAATATTTTTCCTCAAAGCACTTGTGTACTGGGGATTATTGAAGGCCTTTAAAGGATCGGCGGGTTATGGGGATATCATGAACGTACTTGGTTTAACCTCGCTTATCACAGCTATCCAGCTGATAGTTGATACAGTACTAGCAATTGTAATGGGCAAGCTGCTGATGAATATAGGACCTGTACTATTCATTACAGAAGAAGCTGTGGGCAAATCGATGTTCACATTTATAGCAAATTTTGATCTCATTAATATTTGGTATACTATTATTGTAGGTATAGGACTTGCAAAGGTTTCAAACCTTAAGAGCTTGATAACTATTCCTTTTGTATTTGTTTTATGGCTGGTATGGGTATTATTAACATCCTTTGGTCCTTTCAGCATGTTCATGGGAAGATAAAATTGTAATCAGGTAATAAAAAAGCCCGGCTTAATAAACCGGGCTTTTTTTATGAACAATAATATTTTTATTTATTGAGTATCATTTTTTTTGTGATAACCATATTGCCTGCCTGCAATGTGTAAAAATAAATACCTGATGAAAGCTGGGAAGCATCAAAGCTTACGGTGTATCTTCCCTGCTGTTTGAATTCATTAACCAGGACACTTACTTCTCTGCCAAGAATATCAAAAACCTTCAGACTGGTAAAATTCCCAACCGGAAGATCGAAAGTGATATTTGTATTAGGGTTAAAAGGATTGGGATAATTCTGATATAAGGAATAATCCACCGGAGCCTGGCTGCCTATATTCGGAATTCCGATAAGCTGGTTTGAAAGCAGCCTTGCAAGCGGACCGCCGTATGCACCCATATCATTCCTTAAAGAGCCGCGTGATGGATATTTTGCCAGTGCACCATTGTTTGGATCAGGCAGATCGTTATACTGAGTGCTTGAATCGCCTTTATCAACACAAGGTGAGCTTACCAGCAGAACATAATTTGAATCAGCAAATAACGGGTCAATATTTAAATTTCCTGAGCCGGGATAGCCGCCCTGAATATCTGAATAGGTCATATTCAATGCACCTGAAACCTGTACATTTGAAGGAGAGGTATTACCCCATACAATATTATTTTTAAAAGCAGCAGTGCCGCTGCCATAAATTCCGCAAATTCCTGTAGTTGAAGAATTACCGCTAATTGTATTATTTGTAACTGTTATCTGCCTGCTGAACACTCCGTTTATCCAGATACCGGTACCGGCTCCAAACTGGAATGAGCCATAATTAGCGCAAATTACATTATTCTTAAGCTCAGCGCCGGTATAATTTAACACAACTCCGCCGCCGTATCTAGCGGTATTATTCATTATCACATTGTTATACAGCCTTATGTAACAATCGCCGATCCTGAGTCCGCCCCCGCCGGTGCTTAAAACACCTGCCATGTTTGAGCAGGCATTATTGTAAATAATGTTATTCTGTATAACAGGAGATGCCAAAGCTACCAAAATCCCGCCGCCTTCCCTGTAAACTCCTGCTCCGTGTTCATCATTCCACTTTGTACCGCTTCCTCGTGTAATAGCAAAACCCTGGAGCACTGTTGTTGAGTCTTCGCCGCTGCAGAAAATAACACAGCTGGCTGAATCAGGGTTTACCGGACTGTTTCCGTCAATTACAGTCGCCATAATAGTGGCAGGGTTCAATGTTTGATAGTACTGGCTTGTAAGAACTATTTTCTTTCCCCTGAAATTTATGTTTTCAAGATATGTACCAGGCGCAACAAGCACTGTATCACCGTTAACTGAAGCATTGATAGCAGACTGAATAGTTGAATACTGCGCGGGAACATTTTTAATATTGGAATAAATTCCCGTGGAAGCAAAAAGGAGGGCTAAGAACAGGTAAAAATATTTTATCATTTTTATAAATTAGTTTGTAAAATTAAATATATCTCTGAACTCTTTATGATCAAGAATCTTTCTTATTGACTGGACAAAATCCGGCGGTTCCTGGAACGGTGTATCACGGAACAGCTCACCCGACCTGCTTTCGAGCAGGTCATCAAATCTTTCTGAGCGCTCCCCGGAAGTACTTTCGACGGTATGAACATAGTTTATATTGAACAAAAGGTTCTTTGGATTTACATACCCGCTATCCAGCAGCACTTTTGTTTTCTTTTCGCATTTACATGGGTTATTCTTATTCATTAAACCGCACTTATTATTCATAAAATTAAATATCTGTTTCCTTGCCCGTGAGAGCTTTTGCCTGAAGTTATCACGTGTGATATCAAGAATTTCCGCACCAACTTTATCTGATACCTGGAAAATTGTGCCAAGTATAAATACTATCCTCTGTTCCCTGTCAAGACACAGAAGCATTCCGGACATACAGCTTACTTTCACTTCGTTGACAAGGGTTCTCATTTCAACATCATAATTTTCCTGCGAAGGCAGGTCTTTATCAGGAACATTTTCAATTATTTTCCAGTAATCATCAAAATTGGAGGCATGCTTTTTTTCACCCAGTGATTTTTTAGTATTTAGCACCTGGTTAATTACAATACGGTAAGCCCAGGTTCTGAACGAGCTTTCCTTTCTGAAAGTTGAAAGCTTGGTAATGATCTTTATCAGAACTTCCTGTGTGATATCCTCTGCTTCCTGGGGATAGAACATCATTCTTAATGCAATGTTGTATATCCACGCCTGGTGCCTGTATATCAGATCCTCCAGAGACTTTTTATCGCCTCTAAGTGCAGCTTCTATCAACTGTTCGTCTTTTTCGTCAGTTGCGTTCTTTTCTATAAACGGATTTACCAGCATATTATATTAGACATTAAATTCCGGACTGTGTGACAATTGAAAGCAAGGGCTAAGTTATTGATTTACAGCAATATATAACTTCTATATTTTATTCACTTTTATATTTTCTTCGGGTATGTAC
>JAPUEV010000361.1 GCA_027492415.1 Ignavibacteria bacterium | reverse complement strand
TCAGTTACAATTGGCTGCATTGCCCTGCTTGTCCTTATTTACAGGTTTATTGTGATTTACTTCCCGGTTATCAGCCAGGAAAGTACAGGTCAGGTTAATGCCGGAAAAGGATAAACCCGGAGTCTGCTTTAAAGCTTTTTATATGCGAAATAAATAATGGGATTCGGAATGAAAAAAATATTTTTTATACTGATACCGCTTTTTTTCCTGGGTTTCCTGGCAGGTAAAATAAATCATCCTTTAAAAGGTGACTTTAAGGAAACAGAAACGCTCCGCATTGAAAACACAACGGAGCCTGATGTAAAAAAAGTTCTTGATAAACCCTCTGAGCGGGTTAAACAAACCCTTAATTGCAAATCCTGCCATGCAGCGGAGTATCCTACCATTAATGATCCGGGTCTGCTTGACTGCCCGAGAACAGATATGATATCAGTTTATCACTCACCTGAGGAAGGTCCGGAAACAGTGATAATAGACGGAATGACTGATTATTATTACGGAGTTGTGTTCTCGCACCGTGACCATGCGAAAATGTCTGAAATGTCAGATGGCTGTACAGGATGCCATCATTATAATACAACGGGTCCGGTTTTAAGCTGTAGAAAGTGCCACGATAATGAACGGAGCAGAGATGAAATATCACTGCCAGACCTTAAAGCTGCTTACCACAGGCAATGTATGACATGCCACAAACAATGGAGCAATGAGAATGGCTGCAATAACCAGTGTCATACAAGAAGAACAACAGAAAAAGTACAAATGCCTGATGACCTTAAAGGAAGATCAATACCTAAGCTTTCTATGCCTGTAAAACTGGTATGGCAAACCAAATCAAGAATTAACAAAACGGTTACATTCTTTCACCAGGAGCATATTCAGCTGTTTAAAATAAACTGTAAAAGCTGCCACTCCCAGGAAAGCTGCATTAAATGCCACAGCTCTAAAAATGATAATAATTTTGATAAACTTATAAAGAACGAAAAAACAATTGAAGAGCATCATAAGCCCTGCATCAATTGCCATTACGGTGACCAATGCCTGAAGTGTCACCAGGAAAAGGAAATGTTATCATTTGATCATGCAAGGTCAAGCGGATGGAGCCTGAACCCATATCATGGTAAGCTGGAATGTACACAGTGCCACGGCAGCAATATGCCTTATAAAAAGCTGAGCAACAAATGCGCATCCTGCCACAAGAATTTCACTTCAGCATTTGACCATAAGCTTATTGGATTTGTTTTTTCTGAAAGCCACAGGGAATTGGAGTGTAATAACTGTCATTTAAAAGATGATTTCAGCAAAACTCCGGCATGCACAGAATGCCATGATGATAAATCATACCCTAAAGATAAGCCTGGAACAAAGAGATAACAGTATCTATTATTTTTTATGATTAGAAAAAGAATATTATTGCATTAACTACCCAAAAGTAAAAACAACAGGTGAAAATCGTTTTTCCTGCTTTAATACTGATTAACACACCGGATAATAAAAATGCTGATTTACGGAATTATCTTATTTATAATTTTATTTTTTATATTTTTACTATTCTTTTTACCCGGTTACACAATTCCTTTTAAAGATATAAACGGGAATCGTTTACCGAAAAGCATAACCTCACTGGAAAAAGTTAAATTGGGAGGTAATGAGCAATGGATACTCATTCGGGGTGAGGACAAAACAAATCCGGTAATGCTTTTTTTACATGGTGGACCCGGTACATCTGATATGGGGCTTTTACGCAGGAATATGCCGGATTTGGAAAAGCATTTTGTCACAGTTTACTGGGATCAACTTGGCGCAGGAAAATCCTTTTCAGCAGCTATTCCCAAATCATCTATGAATATAAACAGTTTTGTGACTGATGCTCATGAACTGACAGAGTTGCTCATTAAACGATTCCGGCATAAAAAAATATTCCTTACAGGACATTCGTGGGGAAGTGTATTAGGCATTTTAACAATTCAGAAATATCCTGAATTATTCTACGCGTATATCGGAATTGGACAGATCGCAAATATGAAGGAAAATGAACTGGTTTCCTATGAATGGACTTTAGAACAGGCTAAAAGATCCGATAAGATAAGCGATGTCAAAAAGCTTATCGAAATTGGAAAACCTCCATATACAGGTAATTGGAGGAAAAAATTCATGACTGAGCGGCGTCTTTTGGGAAAATACGGGGGTGAGCTATACGGAAGTTCAAATGGCGCTTTTTTTCTTGTTCTTAAAAATCTTCTACTCTCTCCGGAATATTGCTTAAAGGATAAAATCAATTTTTTCAGAGGAATATTTACATCAGTAAAATTAATATTTCCAGAACTATTGCATGTAGACCTTAGGAGACAAGCTTTGTGTTTAAAAATACCGGTATATTTTATATTGGGAAAGCATGATTATGAAGCTCCATTTATGCTGGCTGAACAATATTTCAAATTGCTGAATGCCCCTGTAAAAGAATTGTTTTGGTTTGAAAATTCTGCGCATTTACCTCATATTGAAGAGAATTCAAAATTTCAAAAACTTTTGATAAACCATATTTTGCCTGCAAACTATTCAAATCTTACTTAATAAAAATAATATTTTTCTCAGTACATTATAAATTATTAAACCGGAGCAACTAACTCTACTTTAATCCTGTCGGGATCTTCGAAAAATACTGCATAATAATTTTCCCCTCCAGCATAAGGATGTTTATCTTCATATAAAATTGTAATACCTTTCTTCCGAAGCTCATTTGTTATTTCATCAACATGAGTTCTTGATCCTGCATGAAAAGCCAGATGGTTCAAGCCTGTTCTGCATCTGTGGTAAGGCTCGTTTAAATATTTTTCTTCTGTCTGTACAAACACAATATATGTTTCATCCAGAATATAGCTTATACCAGATTCCCATTTTGAATATACTTCATACCCCAGTTTTCCCAGGAACCAGCCCCAAAATTCAGATGAATTTTTCAGGTAAGAAACATAAATTTCAACATGATGTAATTTTCCGGTTATAGTTGTCATTTATATTAAAGTAGTGAAGAATTACAAAAAAACCGCAATTAATTGCGGTTTTCAGCTCCGAAGGTAGGACTTGAACCTACGACCCTCTGATTAACAGTCAGATGCTCTAACCAACTGAGCTACTTCGGAATAAATAATGTTACAGAATGCAAATATATTCAAACTATCAAATAAAATCAATGAAAAATGCTTTGTATCTGTTAAAAATTGCAATTATTTTTGTAAAAAGGACAATTTATGGCAAACGAAGAAAACAACATTCAGCAGCAGATAAACATAGAAATAGGCGAAAAGGAAGCAGAAGGCATATATTCAAACCTTGCTATCATATCCCACTCCCCCGCTGAATTTATTATTGATTTCACCCGTGTATTACCGGGAATACCAAAATCAAAGATCAGCGCAAGGATCATTATGACCCCTCAGCACGCTAAAATGCTGCTGGGCGCGCTTAAGGATAATATCGATAAATTCGAAAATCAGTTTGGCGAGATACAGATAATCGGAGCACCGCCCCAGGGTGGATTCGGTTTTCAGCCTGCTATAAATCCAAAAGATGAAAAGATAAACTGAAATTAATAATATCAAACTTTTAAAAACCTGTCTTAACAGGTTTTTTTTATGCCCTATACGTCACTTCTGTCACTATTTACCGGTATTAAAAATTTTACAATGCATTTAAACAGCAGTTTATTTATTGGCATAGTAATTGTATTTAAATACATTAATAAACTATGTTCAATAAATAAAGGAGATATAAAATGAAAAAAACTATCAGTTTCTTCACACTGCTGCTTTTATTTCTTGCAGGTCCTGCTGCATTGCGCGCGCAATGGCAGGAGCAGACCTCAGGTTTAACTACATCACTGAACTCTGTTTCAGGTGTTACAGATAACATTGCCTGGGTATGCGGAAATGCCGGAAAAGTAATCAGAACAAATGACGGCGGAATGACCTGGATAAACGCTACAGGAACAGGAATATTAAGTTCTCTTGATCTTTATAATATTTTCGCTCTTGATTCAACAACTGCGCTTGTAACCGGTTCATCCACAACTGCATATGTTTACCGTACATCAAACGGCGGATTAACATGGGTTCAGGTATTTACTCAGGCTGGTGGATTTCTGAATGCGATATGGATGACATCACCTACCACAGGAGTAATGTACGGTGATCCTGTAAGCAGCAGATGGTCATTATGGCGTACAACAAACGGCGGCGTTAACTGGGATTCCACCGGTATGTATCTTGCACAGGCAGGCTCTGATGCAGGATGGAATAACTCGATGTATGTATCCGGAACCAATATCTGGTTTGGTACAAATAACAGCAGGGTATACTACTCACCTCTTAGCGGCTTATCAGGTACATGGCAGGTGCAATCAACAACCCAGGCAAATTCATACGCGTTATGGTTCAACACAACAACCAGCGGTATGCTTGGCGGCGCACAGCTTATGGCTACAAATAATGCAGGAATAAACTGGACAGCTGTCACATCACCGGGTACAGGCAATGTTTCCGGTATAACCGGCAGCGGACTGAATTACTGGTTCACACGTCAGGCGGCACTTATTTACAGGACTACTGATAACGGAACAACATTTACCACTGATTACACTGCTCCGGCAGGCACATTTACACATATACAGAAAGCCGCAACCGGCAGCAGAATGTGGGCAGTAAGAAATAATGGAGGTATCGCATCTTCATTAAGCACAGTTGGTATTGCGCCAATATCATTAGAGGTTCCAAATACTTTTACTTTATCACAGAATTACCCGAATCCATTCAATCCGTCAACAAAATTTAATTTCTCACTTCCTGATGGAGCAAATGTTTCTATCAGAATTTATGATATAGCAGGAAGAGAAGTTGATGTAATTGCAAATAACCAGTTTTTGCAGGCCGGTGTTTATACGGTGAACTACAGCGCTGACAGGCTTAGCAGTGGTGTATACTTCTACAGGATAAATGCAGGCAACTTTGTAGATACTAAAAAAATGGTATTAACAAAATAAATCAGTTTAAAATAATAAAAAAAGCCCGTATTAACGGGCTTTTTTTATAGTTCTAAGTTTAAAGATCTAAATCTTTACTCTTTAATATCATTATTATCACTTCCCAGGCTATAATAGTTATTTTCCTCGTCTTCGTTTCCGGTTTTTTCTTCTTCGTCATCCAGCTCACTTCCGGGTACATCAAGATCATTTACAGGCTTATCATCAGTTTTCTTCAGGATATCTTCTTCAAGCTCTGAACCGGGATTAACAGAATTCTCCTGTAATTTCTCAGGGTCAATATCCGTTTCTTTATCTCTTGAATAAATATCCTCATTATCCGGATAGGGTTTGTATCCTGGCAAATCTTTATGTTTTGATTTCTTATTATTGGTTAGTTTCATTATTACTCCTGTTATAGTTACTTAATTGATAATTATCTTCTATACTATACTAACAATCCATTATTAAATATGGTTACACTTTTGCTATTTTCAGCCAAATTTGGCCATTAACGGTTATACGTTATTTTTATAACTTATTCATATATTGATAAATATCTAAATTTTCACTAACTTTCTTAATGTTTTTCACAAATTAAACCAAACACAAATGAAATATTTTGCTGTACTTCTTGTTGTCCTT
>JAPUEV010000360.1:655-5668 GCA_027492415.1 Ignavibacteria bacterium | reverse complement strand
CCCTGGCGCTTGCACTATGTATTGTTGGTATAAGGATATTTTTATTGACAGTATTGAAATAATCTTCATCAGCTCATTAGATCCAGCTCTTCTGCTTTTTTTATCAGCCAGGCTTTATGAGGCAGCAGGCTTGCTGATATAAGCTCATTTTTAAATTCTTTGTTTATTCTCGAGCTGCCACTGGCAGCTTTTGTTTTTAAAATTTCCCTGTAAAAATTAAGAAACCTTAAATAGCTGTTGATCTCGTTCTTCCTTAATTTTTTATTTGAAGTTAGAAAATGAGTGAATGAATCGATGAGTGAATATGCTTCTTCCAGATAATTTAACTCATAATATAATTTAAGCTGAAGAACTTTTACGGGTACCTTAAGCCTGAAAAGCTTTAATTTTACTTTTGAAAGTGAAGCCAGGGACCTATCAAACTGACCCTTTGTGAAAAATAATTCCGCAAATGAATAGCTTATTATATCCTCAGAATATTCAGGCGATATCTGCTCTCCGTATTTCCTTAAGAATTCGGCAGCCCAGTCATTTTCGTTCAATTGCAGCGCCTGCTGGAAAATAATAATAAAATTATTTACATCCATATACTGCGCTGTATAAGAAGTATACAGGTCAAGCGATGCAGCTCTTTTTATTATCTCAAAATTTATACGCTGGTATTTTTCATCATTTAATGATGTCCTTTTCCTGTTACAGCATGTCGCAAGCATCAAATGCAGGTTCTGCAGCTCATTTCTCCCGAACATATCCGAATACTCACCCACGTAATCATTCATTTTATCAAAATATACTTCATCCCTGTCGTCAAGCATCGTGATCATAAAGCACAAATAGATTTTCAGAACTTTTACCAGCTTGCTATTTTCAGCAATATGCTTCCCTTTATTTTCATTACTTTCAATATAATCAAGGATCTTTTTATAATTGATATTCTTAAGATACTCAAATACAATATTATCCTTTAACGTAAGGTTGTATGAGTGGCTTACCTGGTGAAGTATCTGGTAAATGTGAGAAAGCTCAACAAACGAGCTGAACATCTGCAGCTCTCCCTGTTCATACCTTTTTTCGATAAGAGGCTCCTGTATATTCGATAGAAAATATAACTGGTGCCAGAATAAAGAAATATCTTCCTTGTTATAAATATATTCTCCCCCGATAAGGTTATTTGTATCCAGGGAATTTTCCAGGGCTTTAAGATTCTTTTCTGCTGTTGTAAATAATCTTCTTTCCGTCAAATCATCAATTACGTATTTCTGCATCTCCAGCTCATTGCGTTCGAATAATGATACAGCAAGATATTTTTCAAGCAGGCTGTAGAGAGTAGAGAGCAAATACCTGTAGGTTTTTTCATCATACTTACGTGAGCCATACACCTTCTTAAAAAGCTCTTCGGGTTTCAGCTTTTTATCATTCAGGCTGAACTGAGGGTAAAACACAGCAATAAGCTTAAAAAGCTTAACAACACTCTCATTAGTATTAAAAAAATCAGAGCTTATAAAGCGCCTGAATTTCCTCAATTCAGCCTTATCAAATGTTTTAAGTATTTCTACTAGCTTTTTTAAAAGCATATGCCGGTTAATTTTCGTTTGAAGTTACTTGAATTTTACTTTAAAGTAAATGCTGTTTTTGAAGAAATTTAGGGGTTTTTGTGATATTTATTGGTTAAAAATCACTTTAATCATCTTTAAAATCTCTTTGTCCCGCTAAGGCAATCGGAATATCTTTGTATCATAAATTAATTTTTAACTAACTAAAAGGAGCAAAAAAAATGAAACACTCAACATCCATCCACACCAAATCAGTATTTTTTAAAGCTGCGGCAGCATTTATTCTTATCTTCATTCTTAATTTAACAGTATCATTTTCACAGGATAAGGAGCATTTAAATGATGTTAACGGGTATTTTTATTCATCCGGCAATGAGGTTAATAATACAGTGTTAACTCAGGTGCCAAATACCCATGAACCTGATGCTGATAAACAAACCCTGTTAAATGAGCTGTGTACAGCAAGGCTTAATGGAAATACTGCACGTGCAAATGAGCTTCAGTCCAGGCTGGACCAGGAATCAGGCACAATAAATATCCCGTTCATAGAAGATGCCACATCATATGGAATTGAACATACTCACAGCCAGTTCAATTCAACCGGTGACGGGATATCTGTAATTGCATCTAACGCATACTGGGCTATTGCAACACAGACATCAAACCGCTCTAATTGTATCTTTGCCGCGGTTAGCGAATATGTATCTGCAACATCAGACCAGATCAAAATTTACGTATCATATAATAACGGGGTTTCGTGGGTGCAAAAAGGGCAGTTCTCAAGCTTTTCACCCGGTGTAAGGCTGTATAATGAAGAGCTTGATATTGAGCCTTTAATAAACGGAAGCGATACCCTGGTTTACTGTGTTGCAGGATATACTTACAACAACAACAGGTATACCTTGATCTCGAAGTTCAATATAGGTACAGGAGCAGAATACAGCCAGCCATTCAGCCTTTCAAGCAGTACTACTAAAAACTATAATCCAAGGATAACTAGTGATAATACCTACTTTGGCAGCAATGCATATATATACATTACGGTGGCTAACGATTCAGCAGTATCAGGGGGACATAATATTAAACAAAGGTTCTGTATGATAACTTCACCGTTCCTTTCAACATTCACTCAGTCACACAGGAATCCTTCAAGCGGCGGATTTTACTGGATAGGGACATCAACTTCATCAAGCGCATATCTTTACCAGGATATCGGATATTATCATAATCCAGGCGATGATAAGGATTACATTTATACTGCATGTATTTTCCCGGGAACAACTTCTGCATACTACAATATTTATACAGCATGGACCAAAGATTACGCAGCAACAAACGCAGGTAATCTTGTAATTACAGAAACCAATCCAACCAGCAGGATAAAGCTGGCATTTAATGGTGGTACTAACTTATACGGCACTATGACATATTTAAGAAGCTATACATCAAATCTGCTTGGTGACCAGGATGTAAGATGCCAGAACACAGTTACCGGCGGTACAACTACGCCTTCATGGGTTAGCAGCTATGCTGAATACACTTCTGATACAGCAACATCATGCGATATACAGGCAGTAAAGCTCGCATCAAATAAATTTAAATTTGCATACAGCATTAAAGGCGGCAAATGCTACTACGTATCAAATACAGGCGCTTCATCTTACGGCGGCAGGCAGCTTGTTAATAATTTCCCTGCAGGTGAAGGCTTCGGCAGAGTACGTGCAGGATACAGAGTTACAAACAGCGATTCATGTCTTGCGGTATGGTCAGGCAATACAGGCGGCGGAATGTACTCAACTTACGGCTGCAGTGATTATACTGCAATTGTGAATAATAATACAGAAGTACCTACTGCTTACACATTAAAACAGAATTACCCGAATCCTTTTAACCCTGTAACTAACATAAAATTTTCAATACCGCAGGCTTCTTTTGTTAAGCTTACTGTTTACGATATTACCGGCAGGGAAGTAGCAAAGCTTGTTAATGAAAATATGACTGCAGGCTCATATACAGTGGATTTCAATGCATCAGACCTTGCAACAGGGGTGTATTTATACAGGATAGATACAGATGGCTTTACAGATGTTAAAAAAATGATGTTAGTTAAATAAGAAATAAGTTAATTGAAAAACCCCGCTATCAAAATGTTAATTGAGAAAAGCTTCTTTATATTACCCCCGTAGTACAAAGGAAGAGGAAACAGCGAGGACGAAACTGCCGGCCAGGGGGATAGCCGGTCTGAAGCCGGCAGGATCATAAAAGGGTGAATTTATTCACCCTTTTTATTTTTATGCCGTAATAGGCTGTATACTGTCTCTAAATTGCTTATCTTATTGGAATAACTGCTGAACTTCTTACTGATTTTCCAATTAACTGAAAGAGTGTTTTAAATATGTCAATCCCAAATTCAAATGTTGTTGCAGTTTTAAAAGAGCTGATGGAAGTAAGTAAAGACGGTGAACAGGGCTACAAAGATGCGTCTGATGATATAAAGGATAAAGAATTAAGTGTAATGCTTTTTAATTATTCTGTCCTTCGGGGTAACTATGTGAATGTGCTCAGGGAGCTTGTTCAAAGCCTGGGCGGTGCAACTGAATTTTCAGGAAGTATTCTCGGTATCATTCACCGCAGGTGGATGGATGTCAGGTTTGGAGTTGCCGGCAGCGACCCCCATTCTGTTTTAAGTGAATGCTTAAGGGGAGATAAAGCTGCACTGAAAAAGTATGAAATTCACCTTGAACAGGATCTGCCTGAAAATATCAGCAATAAGATCCTTCTGCAGTATAGTGAGATGAAATTAAATTATGACACTATTTCAAAACTACTGGAAAAACATGATTTTGCGATTGCTAAAAATTAATTTAAACGGAACGAAATAATATACAGATTGGTTTAAATTTTTAGAATAATACCCGGATTTCAGGCTAATATTCTTCATTGATTTAAAAAGCTAAATTAGTTATTCTGTAATCAATTAACAGCAAAAAATGAAAAAACTATCTTTAATAGCAGTAATTTTAGCCCTCGTTACAGGTTTATCATTCAGCCAGTTTAAAGAGATCCCCAACAAAACAAAGACACAGCTTAAAACCGGTTCAAGCGGTTTGATACTGGGTTTCATTAACCCGAAGAATTTTTCAATTTCACATTCATTTGGTATGAATATAATGACAGGCGGCAATACATCTGTCAGCCTTGCATCTTATACAGCTACAATGAATTACAAAATACTAAAGAATATGAACCTGAGCGCTGACGTAACTATGCAGTACTCACCATATGCCTCAATTGGCTCAAATAATCCTGCTATAAATAAAGATTTTCAGAATTCATTAAACGGCATTAACTTAAGCCGTGTTTCACTTGATTACCAGCCTACAAAGAATATGTCAATCAGTATAAATTATATCAATCAAAGATATAATCCGTACATGTACGATAATAATTATTATAACAA
>JAPUEV010000360.1:0-645 GCA_027492415.1 Ignavibacteria bacterium | reverse complement strand
GGTATCACTTAATTAATCCGGTTATTAATGCCATCAGCAAATTCAGGTGAATTTGTAAGTAAGTTCAAGAATTATTCAATAAATATTTTAATTGTTCTGCTTGCAGTTTTAACTATTTACCTGTTCTATAATCTATTTAAACGCCTTACAACTCCGCAAACAGATGTAAAAACCCAGGTAGTTGATTCAACTACGTACCTGACAAAGCAGCCATCGGGCGGTACACTGCAGATTGATGTGCAGAACGGGTGCGGCGTTTCGGGTATTGCCGATAAATTCACAGAATACCTGAGGTCAAAAGGCTTTGATGTGGTTGAAATGGGAAATTTTACCACCCAGGATATTAAAACCACAATGGTTATAGATAGAGCAGGCAACATGAAGAACGCAAAACGGGTAGCCCAGTCATTGGGTGTTTCTGATAAATATGTGATCCAGCAGATGAACAAAAATTACTTCCTTGATGCCACTGTTGTTATAGGCAAAGATTACGAAGAGCTAATACCGTTCAAGCATCAGACAGAAACACAGACTAAACCGTAATTTCATTTTTTTGAGCGTAATGTTATTGCATCGCTCCATTAAATTTTAAAAAAAATTATATAGAAAGTTTATACAATTTGGATTCCAGAAAATTAGCATTTA
>JAPUEV010000359.1 GCA_027492415.1 Ignavibacteria bacterium | reverse complement strand
AAGGAGTAACAGGATGTTTTCAAAAAATAAAGCATTCAGCGGGTTTTCTGTAATTGATACAGCCAAAGCTAAGGAATTCTACGCGCTTGTTCTGGGAATGAAAGTAAAAGACGGCGAAATGGGAACGCTCCAGCTTACAATTGCGAACGGCTCGGTTGTGATAGTTTATCCCAAGCCAAACCATGTGCCGGCTGAGTTCACCGTGCTGAACTTTCCCGTAAGCGATATTGATAAAGCAGTTGATGAGCTTAATGAGCGCGGAGTAAAGATGATTCAGTATGATAACGAAACTATAAAGACAGATCATAAAGGCGTTATGAGGGGAAACGGTCCGAATATTGCATGGTTCAATGACCCTGACGGCAACATATTTTCTGTGATGGAAACAGAAGTGCTGTAAACACGCTGTTTTTAAGCTATTGCTGCAGTGATTTAGATAGTTTAAGCATCTATAGTTCGCTATATTATGCACATAACAATCTGAAAGCAGGAAAAAAATGGAAACTGATCTTATCAGGATAACTGAAGCGCATTACACCACAGGATACTCAATAGAAATTACATTCAGCGACCAAAGCAAACAAACCGTTAACTTCGAGCCGTATATGATAAAATCACATATACCCAATATTAATAAATATCTGGATAAGGGTAAATTTAAAAAGTTTTTTGTTGTTGATGGCAACCTGATATGGAAGAATACAGAAATGAGCTTCCCGGTTTCAGATCTGCACTACGGCAAGCTGCAGTAAACGTACTTAAGATAAAATTAACCCTTTACAATATAAAAATATCTTTAATATTAATTTTTCAGTTTGTAAATTACCTGTATGAGTGAGTGTTTATCATGTCTTTCTAACAGCGGTGTTAAAAGGATAAGTCCTGCTGATACTATTTATGAAGGTAATTACTGGCTGGTTGAGCACGTCTACCCCACAGGTTTACTTGGATGGGTAGTAATTGTGTTAAAGCGCCACTCGGAAAAGCTTCATGAGCTTACCCGTGAAGAATGGATGGAGCTTGGTGAATTAAATTACCGCCTTGTGAATGCACTTCACAAATTGCTGGATTCCCAAAAAGAATATTCCTGCTGCTTTGCTGAGATGGAAGGTTTCCGCCATATTCATTTTCATGTGATACCCAAAACCAAAGATTTTGATGATGGAAATACCGGCGCAAAAGTATTTAAATATTTAAGGGTGACGGGAGCAGAGTGTGTTAGCAAAGAAAAGATCATTGAATTATGCAATAAACTAAATAATGAAATGGGTTAACAGTATTTTCACGCAAAGACGCAAAGCAGCAAAGAATACCTCAACTATTTAAAAAACATTCTTTAAATATTTAATATTACGATTTATTCTGTCTTAAGCGCCTTAGCGTCTCTGCGTGAAATTTTCTTAAAATATTATTACATAAAATTATTAATTTTTATTAATCTTTATTAATTGATAATGACTGAAAACGAGTTATCCGGAATTATTGTAGATTGCTGCTTTAAGATTCATAATAGTTTGGGACCCGGGTTATTAGAATCTGTTTACGAAGAAGTGTTGTGCCATGAACTTATAAAAAATAAGCTGAATATTGAAAGACAAAAAGTAATTGGTTTTTCATATGAAAATCTGGCATTGGATATTGGTTTTATTGCAGATATTATTGTAGAAAATAAAGTAATTATTGAAATCAAATCAGTTGAAACAGTAAAAGCGGTTCACCACAAGCAGTTATTAACATATTTAAAATTAACAGGTATTAAACTGGGTTTACTTATTAATTTTAATACCAACCTTATAAAAGATGGAATCAAAAGAATTGTAAATAACCTTTAAAAATTATTTGAGCCATTGCAGGTTTGCCTGAGATAAAAACATGGAAATTAAAAGCACAGAATACAGCTACGATAAGCAGAATGTTAAGTATACCCGTCACAGGCAAACGGATCCTTTTATATTTGAATACATAAATAAAGCACTGGGTGATGCTAAAACAGTGCTGAATGTCGGTGCAGGTTCCGGCTCATATGAACCTGTTGACCGTAAGGTAACGGCAGTTGAGCCCTCAAAATTAATGCGTGAACAAAGAGGAGCTGATAAAGTTAAAGCAGTCGAAGCATTTGCAGATGACCTGCCATTTGATGATGATACTTTTGATGCTTCTATGGCAATTCTTACGATTCACCACTGGCCTGATATTAAAAAGGGACTACTGGAAATGAAGCGTGTAACAAAAAACCGGGTGGTGGTAATGACATTCGATCCCGATAAGGTTGGTGAATTCTGGCTGGCTGAATACTGCCCTGAAATGGCTGAAGTTGATAAGGCACGATCACCAAAAATTGATTTCATTACCGAAACCTTGGGCGGTTTTTGTACTGTAGATAAAGTACAGGTTCCTTATGATTGTATTGATGGCTTCAATGAAGCATTCTACGGCAAGCCCGAAGCCTTCCTGCAGGAAAGCGTCAGAAGGTCACAATCTTTCTGGGATTTTTTACCACCTGAAACTGAACAAAAAGCTGTTGAGAAATTAAGATCTGATCTGGAAACAGGAAAATGGGATAAAAAATACGGTCATTTCAGAACACAGCCAAAATATGAAGGCGCAATACGACTTATCGTTGCAGAAAAATAACAAATATTAAAAACCCTAACGGAATATAAAACAATATTTTATTAAAATAATTTTTTAATTTCACTTGCGAAACCAAAAGGTTTCATATATATTTGCAACCATAAGGTTTCATATAAATATAAAATATTATGAATAGAGATGTATTTCAGGCAATTGCCGATCCTACCAGGCGTGAAATACTTGGTATGATAGCTTATAAATCACTTAATGTGAATGCCGTATCAGGAAATTTTGATATCAGCCGCGCTGCAGTCTATAAGCATATTAAGATCTTACGCGAAGCAGGGCTTGTTGAAATAAAACAGCACGGGCGTGAGCGCTACTGCCATGCTAAAATGGAAAAGCTTGCTGTGGTATCAGACTGGGTGGAGCAGTACAGGAAATTGTGGAACCAAAAGCTTGATTCACTTGAAGAGTACCTGAAAAAATTACAGAATAAAAAACAATAATTAAATAAATATATTATGATCGATCAGAGTGAATTAAAAATAGTACGTTCCTTCAATGCTTCTAAAGAACAGGTGTGGCATGTATGGAGCGATGAAGAGCATTTTAAACAATGGTGGGGACCCAAAGAATTCACCTGCCCTGACTGCGAAATTGATTTCAAAATTGGCGGCAAGTGGCTTGCAAGTATGATGGATGAGAACGGAAATAAGATATGGGCAACAGGTGTTTACAAAGAAATAACGCCAAATGAAAAGATCGTTTTTACTGATTGTTTTGCAGACGAGAAAGGGAATGTTGTTTCCTCGGAAGTTTATGGTATGAAAGGTGTGCCTATGGAAATGCTTGTCACAGTAATATTAAAGGAAGTTAACGGTAAAACTGAAATGACGATCCTGCATAAGGGATTACCCGAAGGTGAGCATCTTACAGGAGCAAATATCGGCTGGAATACATCAATCGATAAAATGGAAGCAAGCTTTAACTGAAAAATTAACTTTATCTGCAAACTTATAAACAGATTAAAATGATAACTACAGAAGAAAAAATAACAGAGACCCAAAGCAAAAAGCTTGTCATTGTAAGGGAATTTGAAGCACCAATTGAGCTTGTTTGGAAAGCCTGGACAGTTGAAGAACATTATAAAAAGTGGTGGGGACCTGAAAACTATTCATGTCCTTACTGCAAAATTGACCTGCGTGTTGGAGGGAAATATTTATTCTGTATGCTCTCGCCCAAAGGGAATGAATACTGGACAACAGGTGAATATCTTGAAATAGAAGCCCCGGTTAAGCTTGTATACACAGACGCATTTTCAGATAAGGATGGAAATAAGCTGCCGCCGCCATCAGTCGTTAGCTCCACTGAGCTGCCGGACGAGATCAAAGTTACGGTATTACTGATAGAAAAGTCAGGTAAAACTATTTTGACTTTAGTTCATGAAGGTATACCTGAAGGTGAGTTAAAACAGATGGCAGAGCGTATCTGGAACGAAGCATTTTATAAAATGGAAACAAGCTTTAAATAATAAATTACATTCATCCATAATCCATAATATTCATATAATTTATTTTGTCACAAAAAAAGAGCAGAGCATTAAGAATTTTTGATACTGTTGTCCAATCCTTAAAAGGCGTTGAGTATGATTACACACAGGGCAGCATAAATAAAGCGGTTTTCCTTCTTGCTATACCAATGATGCTTGAGCTTAGCCTTGAAAGTGTATTTGCTGTTGTTGATATGTTTTTTGTCAGCAAGCTGGGTCCGAACGCAATTGCAACTGTTGGCTTAACGGAATCAGTTATCACAATAGTATACTCAATTTCCATAGGGCTAAGCACAGGGGCTACGGCTATAATTGCACGGAGGGTTGGTGAAAAAGATCCTGCTTCAGCTGCGCACGCATGTGCTCAGTCGCTTAACCTGTCAATTGTCATATCTGTAATAATTAGTATCTTCGGCATAATATTTTCAGGTGATATACTTGCTTTAATGGGTGCAAGCCCTGAAGTTGTATCTGAAGGTACAATATTTGCTCAGATACTGCTTGGCGGTAATATTGTTATCATTCTGCTGTTTCTTATAAACGGAATTTTCCGAGGTGCAGGTAATGCAGCAATGGCAATGAAAAGCCTTTGGATAGCAAGTATTACTAATATTATCCTTTGTCCTGTTCTCATACATTATTTCGGTCTTAAAGGAGCTGCTATAGCAACACTTACAGGCAGAACTGCAGGAGTTGTTTACCAGTGTTTTCATTTATTCGGCGGTAAAAGCTTTTTAAAGATACGCTCAGAATATTTTAAAGTTAGTTTTGCCTTGGTAAAATCTATTGTGAATATATCATGGCCAGCTACATTGCAGTTCTTAATTGCAAGCGGCAGCTGGATAGTATTAACAAGGCTTGTTGCTGAAACCGGGGGCACAAATGCATCGGCGGGTTACCAGATAGCTTTTCGTAACATGGTGTTCTTCTTCCTGCCCGCATGGGGTTTAAGCAATGCGGCTGCAACACTGGTTGGGCAGAATCTTGGAGCTAAGGAGCTTGAAAGAGCAGAACAAAGCGTGATGATCTCTGTGAAATACAATATTGTATTCATGGGTCTGGTTATGATAACATTCCTTATCTTTCCCGGGCAGATAGTAAGGATATTTACTGATGATGCCGCTGTCCTTGCATACGGATCTCATGCCCTGCAGATCATCGGGGCAGGTTATATATTTTTCGGTATCGGCATGGTGATGACACAGGCGCTCAACGGTGCAGGTGATACCAAAACACCAACACTGATAAATTTTGTATGTTTCTGGATCTTCCAGGTACCGCTGGCTTACCTGCTTGCTTATACATTTGGGTTTAGCTCAACAGGAGTATTTATTGCCATCCCTGTTTCTCAGGTGCTGGTAGCAGTACTTTCATGGTATTATTTTAAAGCAGGAAAGTGGAAACATATAAAAGTATAATTCATAAACAAAATAAATATATATTTTATGCCAAAAGTGGAACAAAATTTACTGACAGAAAAGGAAATGATTTTTTCACGGCTCATAGATGCACCCAGGGAGCTGGTGTATGAAGCATGGACAAAAC
>JAPUEV010000358.1 GCA_027492415.1 Ignavibacteria bacterium | reverse complement strand
TAACAGCAAACCTGAGAGAAACATATAAAATTATTTCCGATAAAACAGAATTTGAATCACAGTTATTCGGAGACAGAATAGATATAGCGGTTAACAGTGATACTGATTTCGCAGGCATAGATGATCTGCTGCAGAAAAATAATATTGTACTGAAAGATCACAGGATAAAGCCCGTATCACTTGAAAATGTGTTTATACATATTTTAAAGGAACAATGAGTAATGAACAATGAGTAATTATGAATTAGGAATTAGGGATTAGGGATTAGGGATTAGGAAAATATATTCAGTATTTTTATAAAAATATTTATTTAACTACAAAAATAGAGCTTCCGCTGAATAAAGGAATAATGAATTCGATAGAAGTTAAAGAACTGACAAAAAAGTTCGGGAAGTTCACATCAGTTGATAATATTTCATTTGATGTGAAGGAAGGTGAAGTTTTCGGTTTTCTGGGTGCTAACGGTGCGGGGAAATCAACCACAATAAAAATGCTTTGCGCAATACTGGAGCCAACATCAGGAGACGCAATAGTTGCCGGATATTCCATTTCAAAAGAGCCTGATAACGTGAAAAGGAATATTGGCTATATGTCACAAAAGTTTTCATTATACAGTGATCTTACCGTAGAGGAAAATATTAATTTCTTTGCAAGCATTTATGGATTAAACGGCGGGAAGCTGGATGAGAGAAAGCAGTGGGTTTTAAAAACCGCGGGACTGGAAGAGAGAAAAGATTCATTGACCGGGACGCTTTCAACAGGCTATAAACAAAGGCTGGCTTTAGGCTGCGCTGTAATACATGAGCCTAAGATAGTTTTCCTTGATGAACCAACCGGTGGTGTTGACCCTATCTCGAGAAAGAATTTCTGGGACCTGATAAATGACCTTTCACACAACGGAATAACGGTTTTTGTAACGACACATTACCTTGATGAAGCTGAGTTCTGCAACAGGATAATGATGATAGACGCGGGGAAGATAATTGCAGGAGGAAGCCCGGGAGAGCTGAAAACAAAATACCTTTCCAATCCTATATTTGAAGCCGAGTGTTCAGATACTGATAAGGCTATTACAATTCTGGATAAAGTGAAATGGATAAAAGGAACGGCTTATTTTGGGGAGTACATACACATAACTCTCAATAAGGATGAGGTTAATAATGCAGATGCTAGAAAAAGCGAGATAATTAAAATACTGAAAGATAACATGATAGAAGTTACAAGGATAGAAAGAATTGCACCTTCACTGGAAGATGTATTTGTGAATTTACTGGAAAAAGAGAAGTCGTAAGGATTACAGTTTGCAGATTGAAGGTTACTGATTACAGATTAATAATTTAACATATATGGATCCCCGCCTACGCGGGGATTTTGAGACAAAATGATATACAGGATATACGCACTGGTTAAGAAAGAATTCCGGCAGATAATGCGTGATGCAAGAACGCTTTATCTGATATTCATATTCCCTGTATTCCTGTTAATGCTGTTTGGCTATGCTCTTTCTCTTGATGTTAAGAATGTAAAGATTGCTATTAAAAACAATGATAACTCTGAGGAGACGAGGGATTTTATCAAAATGCTTGAAAGCTCAAGTTATTTTAAAGTTGTCGGCTATTTAAATACCCAGCAGGAAATAAACAGCTGGCTTGATGAGAAGCTGGCGCAGTGCGTGGTGGTTTTCCCCGCTAACTTTACCGATGACATGCGTTCAGGTAAAAACGTTCAGTTACAATTTTTGGTTGATGGGGTTGACGGTAATACAGCAACTGTTATAATGAACTATGTTACATCTGCTACCCGTTTTTACAATAATAAAATCACTCAGGAATACCTTGCCCGAACAGGGATAAAGTCATTTATTCCTGTTGATCCCCAGCCTTTATTCTGGTATAACCCTGATCTTAATACGACAAAATTCCTAATACCCGGCTTGTTCTGCATGATACTTATTACAACAGCGGTAATATTAACAAGTCTTTCTATAGTAAGAGAAAAAGAGCTGGGTTCAATGGAGCAGCTGAGGGTATCACCGCTCAGTTCAATTGAATTGATACTTGGCAAGACAATCCCTTACACAGTTGTAGCGCTGTTTGTGGCGGCATTCACTTTGTTTATCAGCAATATTGCATTCGGGTTAGAGATAAAAGGAAACTATCTATTGTTATTTTTTACGACAATAATATTTCTTGTAGCAATATTAAGTCTTGGTATTTTCATATCAACTATTTCAGATTCACAGCAGGTAGCGTTCCAGATAGCATCAATTGCGACAATGCTTCCTACATTCATACTTTCAGGGTTTATCTTCCCTATTGAAAGCATGCCATGGCCTATACAGATTTTGACAAATATTACCCCCGCAAAATTTTACATTATAATTCTAAGGGCAATAATACTAAAAGGTGTGGGCATAGAAGCCTTCTGGAAGCAGATAATCAGTCTGCTTGCATTTGCAGCATTTTTTATAGGGATATCAACTATAAGAATGAGAAAATCAAACGGGTAAACAATGAACCTGATACTGAATTTCATAAAGAAAGAATTCCTGCAATTCAAACGTGATAAGCGTATGTTCGGTGTAATACTAATAGCGCCGGTATTGCAGCTGATATTCCTTGGGTACGCGGCAACCCTTGACGTAAAAAATGTTAAGACTGCCGTATGGGACCAGGATAAGAGCTCAACAAGCAGGGAATTCCTAGAAAAGTATGAGAAGTCAGGATATTTTTCTATGAAATATTATGTATCAAGCTATACTGAAATAACTGAGCTGCTGGATAACGGTGAAGTTATTATGGCAATAGTAATCCCGCCTGATTTCGAAAAGGACGTTCGGGGCGGCAGGACTACAAAGCTTCAGACAATATTTGACGGCTCAGACGGTAACAAGGCATTGATAGCAGCGGGATATTCGCAGGGAATAACATTAAGCTTTGCATCGAATATAATAAGCGAGTTCATTGAGCGCTCCGGCAGGAAAAATCTACCTGTTATGCATTTGCCGGTTATAGAAGCTGAAACACGCGCCTGGTATAACCCTGATCTTGTTACTAGAAATTACATGCTTCCGGGAATAGTAGGGCTGTTAATAATGGTAGTAACAATAAATTTGACCTCTTTAGCTATTGTAAAAGAAAGGGAGATAGGTACATTTGAACAGCTAATAGTTACACCGCTTAAATCTTACCAGATAATTATAGGCAAGCTTGTTCCGTTTTCGATCCTGGGTTTTGTATCAGTAACAATTGTTATGACGGTGATGCGTTTCTGGTTCGGCATTGAAGTAAAAGGAAGCGTTCCCCTGCTCTATCTTGCGGCATTACTATTTATGCTTTCAACATTAGGACTTGGCTTATTTGTATCAACAATATCAAAGACGCAGCAGCAGGCAACAATGACATCATTTTTTGGGGTAATGATGCCTATGATATATCTATCGGGGTTTTCCTTCCCGATAGAAAATATGCCAATGTGGGTACAGTATATTACCTACATAATTCCCCTAAGATATTTTATTACAATAGTAAGAGGTATTATTTTAAAAGGAATTGGTATAGAACATTTATACGACCAGTTCCTTGCGCTTTTCATTTTTGGGGTTGTGATACTTGCTTTAAGCTCATTGAGGTTCAATAAAAAACTGGAATAAGAATAACGGTATACTTAAATTAAATAGGCGTAAGAAAATAGAGCATCAGTTTTCAATCCTAGTGTGAAATACTAATAAATACAGGTTTAAGCATAAAACCGGTATAATTTGAAACAATTATGTTAATAATTCCTGAAAATAATCACATTTTTAGCCCTTAAATACTTGCATTTTTTAATAAATGCATATATATTTGAATAATTTCCAATGAAAAAGCCACTAAAAATAACGAGTATAGCTTGTCTGCTGATAATATTTGCTGCGGGTTTACTTTATGCAGCAACTGAACTGCAATTTTTTACAGGTAAAAATGAATCAGATACAATTCTTTTGGAATGGAAAACAGGCACAGAAGATAACCTGAACCGTTTTGAAATTGAAAGAAGTGCATCTGAACCAAACAACTATGTAAATATTGGAAGCGTAACAGCGATCGGAAATAATTCATATTATTATTTCAGGGATAATGCTGCCCGACAGAGTTCAAGCCCGATATATTATTACAGGCTTAAAATAGTTGATAACAACGGCAATTATGTATATTCGCAGACAATAACCGTTGCACATGTTATTTCCAGCGTTCGTGATACCTGGGGAAGCATAAAGGCTATCTTCAGATAGCAGACGGTTACTTCACAGGCATTAAAACACCACCCGCGTATATACAACATTTCCGAACCAAGAAACCTCAATTATTTTCCAGATTCAAAAATTATTACTAAATAATATTCTTAAAACCAATCTAAAGGAGAATGTTTCATGGCAGATACAAGACCGGCAGTAACATCAATGACCCAGGCAGATATTGATGACGGAAAAACAATGGCTATACTTGCCTACATTTTTTTCTTAGTTCCGTTATTTGCAGCAAGAGATAAAAAATTTGCAATGTATCACACTGAACAGGCAATAGCTCTTTGGATAGCTTTTATTGCGATCTATATTGTTATGACGATCTTAACGATCATTGTTAACCAGATCAGCAGTACACTTGGCTGCGTAATTTCAATTTTAGGAATATTGCCCTGGCTGGCATATGTTGTTTTATGGATAATGGGTCTGTTGAACGCTATCGGCGGAAAAGTTAAAGAGCTTCCGGTAATCGGCGCATGGGGACAGAAATTCAATTTAGTAAAATAATATTATAATTTATCATATAAACTTTATACTTTCTAGCAGGAGAATTTAAATGGCAGAATCAACAAGACAGGTTAACTTTACACAGGAAGATGTTAATAACGGAAAGACAATGGCGATCATTTCTTACCTAATATTTTTTATCCCGTTATTAATGGATGATATGAAAAGAAACAATTTTGTAATGTATCACACCGAGCAATCAATAGTGCTGCTGATAGTTAATATTTTAGCAGGCATTGTTGGTACAATCACATGCGGAATTGGTTTTATTCTTTATATTCCATGGATCGTATTTCTGATAATGGGTATGATGAACGCTTCAAAAGGTGAGTGCAAACCGCTTCCTTTAGTAGGCCAGTTCGGTGAGAAATTCAATCTTGTAAAATAAAATTCTTTAAAAAAATTCGGTACTACAGAGCGCATTCAATGATTATTGAATGCGCTTTTTTTATAAAATCCTGAAACAATATTTAAAAATGCCTGTATAAGAATTTGTAAAAGAGTAAAAAAAACTTAATATTTTGAACAATAACGAGCAATTTAATCTAATTAGAATATTTTTCCTGGTATCAGCCATTTTAAATATTCTTTATGGCTTAAGCTGGTCAGGCTACACGCTAGTGGGCGGCTTGATCACATGCGGTTTGGGCTGTCTTTTCGGGGCAATTCCTGTCATTAACATTATTGCATGTGTTATGGATTTTGTTTCATTTAACCGGCTTAACAGGATGAACCGTTCGGGAACCCATAATACTCTGCAGTTTGCTGCGATCTTTGATATAGTTACTATATTAACAGGCAATATTGCCAGTACGGTATTCGGCATTATAGCGCTTATATTTCTGAATAACGAAGAAGTGAAAAATGAGATGAAACAAAGAGGGATTTATTA
>JAPUEV010000357.1 GCA_027492415.1 Ignavibacteria bacterium | reverse complement strand
AATTATTTTTCGTATATTTGCAATCAATCCACAAAAATAAATTACGCATACATCCGGAACGGTCGTGACCGTTCCCCACATAAAATATTGTCTAAGTTCATACATTTACATAACCATTCACATTATTCACTGCTTGATGCAATATGCACCATAGAGGGGCTTGTTAACGCCGCTAAGGAGCATAATATGCCGGCTATAGCATTGACAGATCACGGGGTTATGTACGGCTCTATGGAGTTTTATAAGAAAGCACAAAAAGCCGGAATTAAGCCAATTATAGGATGCGAAGTATATATAGTAACAAAGGGTTCAAGGTTTGAAAAAGGCAAAACCGATGACACAGCTGATACAATGCTGGGCAAGGATAAATCCGGCAAAAAGATCGGGAAGCTTTCCAACCGTAAATCGAACTATGACCATATGGTGCTGCTTGCCAAGGATTACAAGGGCTACCAGAATCTGGTAAAACTATGTTCAATCGGACATACAGAAGGCTTTTATTATAAGCCGAGAATTGATTCTGAAATATTGAGGCATTACAGCGAAGGTCTTGTGTGCCTTTCAGCTTGCGCCGGGGGTGTAGTTTCTTCACATATTGCGAGGGGTGACTTAAAAGAAGCAAAAGAAGCAGCAGAGATATATAAGGATATTTTCGGCACAGAGGATTTTTACCTCGAGATGCAGAACCACGGTATGGAAATTGAGGCACGGATACGTGAACATGTTCCCAAACTTGCAAAAGAGCTTGGACTTAAAACCATAGCGACAAATGATATTCATTACATTAAGTATGAGCATCACATTCCCCATAATTTATATTTATATATAAGCACAGATCTTTCAAAAGATAAGGAAGGCAAGAACCTTGAAAAGGATTTAAGATATGAAACTGACCAGGTATATTTTAAATCTGCAGATGAGATGTGCAAAATCTTCAAGGATTTCCCTGAGGCAATACAATCAACCCTTGAAGTAGCTGATAAATGTAATTTAGAATTGCCAAAAGGCGTATATCATATGCCTGACTTCCCTATTCCAAAAGAATCAGGCGCAAAAACACTTGATGAATATTTCAGGATACTCTCGCATGAAGGCTTAAGAGAAAAAGTCAAAAATGTTACCAATGTTGAAATTGAACGGCTTGATCTTGAGCTTGATGTAATTACCAAAATGAAGTTTTCGGGTTATTTCTTGATCGTAGCAGATTTTGTGAATCACTCAAAACGAAACGGTATTTATGTGGGTCCGGGCAGAGGAAGCGCTGCAGGCTCACTGGTGTGTTATGCCCTGGGAATTACGAATGTAAATCCGTTAGACTATAATTTACTTTTTGAAAGATTTCTGAATCCCGAGCGAGTTTCAATGCCGGATATTGACATAGATTTTCAGGATGACAAGCGTGATGAGGTAATTGAGTACAGCAGGAAAAAATACGGCGCAAATTCAGTATCACAGATTGTAACTTTTAACAAACTGAAGACAAAAGCGGTTTTAAAAGATGTTGGCAGAGTTCTGAACTACCCGTTTGATACCATAAACGAAATTACAAAACATGTTCCTTCGATCTTCGGCAAAATAAAATCACTTACTGATTGCTACAAAGATATCCCTGAATTCAAGCAATATTTTGACCAGGCTAAAGAACGTAAGAAGCTGCTTGATTATGCAATAGTGCTTGAAAACCTGAACAAGAATGTTAGTATGCATGCCTCTGGCGTTGTGATAGCGCCTTCGGACATTTCAGATTACGTGCCTATCGCTAAAGCTCCTCAATCAGATAACCAGTTCATGACGCAGTATGACATGAAGATGCTGGAAGAAGCCGGCCTGATAAAAATGGATTTCCTTGGACTGAAGGAGTTAAAAATTCTTCAGCAGGCAGTTGACCTTATTAATTTAAGGCATGGTATTTATATAGATCTTGATAAGCTTGAGCTGAATGATGCGAAGACATATGAGCTTTTTGCTAACGGACATACAATTGGGATATTCCAGTTCTCGAAGCCAAAGATGCGTGAATATCTTTCAAAGCTGAAGCCAAAGGATATCAATGACCTGGCGGCTATGAACGCGCTTTACAGGCCGGGTCCGATGGACCTTATCCCTGAATTCATAGAAAGAAAGCACGGCAAGAAAGAAGTAACATATTTGCATCCGGATATGGAGCTTGTGCTTAAGGAAACATACGGTGTTATTGTTTACCAGGAGCAGGTAATGCAGCTTGTAAGGGTCATTGCTGGATACTCACTTGCCAAAGCGGATCTTGTAAGACGCGCGATGGGTAAAAAAGATGAGAAGCTGATGAAGGAACAGGAAGATGAGTTTATCAAAGGCGCTTCAGAAAAAGGCTATAATAAGAAGGTCGCAAAGGAAATATTTAAGTTAATATTAAAGTTCGCTGATTACGGCTTTAACAAATCACACAGTGTAGCTTATTCAGTGCTTGCATACTATACTGCATATTTAAAAACGCACTATTCACTTGAATTCATGACAGCGCAGCTTAACTGCCGTTATGGTGATATGGATGAAATGGTTCTGCTGATAAATGAATGCAAGAGGATGAAAATTACTTTAAGCCTGCCCAATATTAATGAATGTTTTTCACAGTTCACGATAAATCCGAATGTTGAGAACCAGATCCTCTTCGGTTTGACAGCTATTAAAAATGTAGGCAAGACCGCAGTTGAAAATATTATCAAAGAAAGATTAGAAAACGGTCCTTATGAGAGCTTTGTAGATTTCTGCTCAAGGATTGACCCACGGGTAGTTAATAAAAAGACATTTGAATCCCTGATATATGCTGGCGCATTTGATTGTATGGAGCCTGTAAGGAAAAAATTATTTGATTATTATGAAGCAGCATTACACAGGTACAGCCAGAAAAAGAGCGAAAGCAAGGGACAATCAAGCCTGTTTGGATCAGATAAGACCAAAACAGCTGTAAAGGATGTGATTTTTTCTCAGCTGGGTCCGGAATACAGGGACTGGAGCGACCGGGAAAAATTATCACTGGAAAAATCAGTGCTGGGGCTTTATGTAAGCGCTCACCCATTGAGTGATTTTGAAAATGAAATTACAAAGCTTAACCCGTTTAAATTTGGCGATGTTATAGATGTTGATTCAGAAGAAATTGATTTCAATGCGCTTCAGAGAGTAAGGATGTGCGGGATAATTACAGATATGAAGGTAAAAATGAGCAAGAAGGGAAACCGATTTGCAGTTTTTACACTTGAAGATTTTACAGGACAGGGTGAATGTGTGGTTTTCCCTAAGACCTATGAACAGTACAGGGAAATCCTGATGGATGATTCAATTGTTACACTGATAGGCAAGGCTGAGGAAAACGGAAATACCATCAAGCTGATTGTTGACGAAATTAAGCCACTTGTAAAGACAGCAGAAAGCGAGAAACAGCCTGAGAAGATAATGATAAAGATAGATTCCGGAAGCTTTGATGCCGCTAAATTGTTCCAAATTAAGAGCGTTTTAGCCACAAATGAAGGAGAATCACAGGTAATAATACACCTAAAAAATGGCAGCAAAGAAAGCCATATGGAACTTGAAAATGTAAAAATCCATTATGATAAATACACTGAAAAAGTTTTAACAGAGATTTTCGGTAAAGATAATATTATATTACAGTAAGAGAACAATTATTATATACAACTATATTTCACAAAGGAGAGAAAATGCATCCAGTAGAATTCACAGACGCTAATTTTGAGCAGGAAGTACTTAAATCAGATGTGCCCGTATTGGTAGATTTTTGGGCAGTATGGTGCGGACCGTGTAAGATGATTGCCCCGTTCGTAGAAGAGCTTGCAGGCGAATACGAAGGTAAAGCCAAAGTTGGTAAAGTTGATGTTGACAACAATCCCAACATTTCCATGACATACGGAATAAGAAGTATACCGACACTGCTTATTTTCAGAGACGGAAAAATTGTTGACCAGATAATTGGCGCAGTTCCAAAACAGGCGATGGCTCAGAAGTTAGATGCACAGCTTCAGCCGGCTTAAGATTTAAATACTGAAAATTATTTTTAAAGACCCGCTAATTGGCGGGTCTTTTTTATTTATTTTTAGCTAATTTTGCATACAAATGAAAAGTTACAGTGAAATATTGCAGTTAATTTCAGTCTTTATTGTAATGATACTTACCGCAATTACAATATATTCAGATAAATTTTTCGCGGGAAGAAACAGAAATTATTTAAATATATTTTCGGCAATAATTTTATTTTTGTCATTTGTTTCCATTGAGGCTCTGCTGCAGGTATATATAGTAAAATTTTATATTTTCTACGGCTGGAACGCAATAATCCTTATGACAGTATTAACTTTAATATTGATAACTCCCTTTACAGGTAAATTATTTAAAATAATTTCAGGATTAATGCAGCCAGCAGTTAAAACTGAAACAATAATTGTTAAGCAGGAAATTCAGTTGCAGCAGGATGTTATAATTGCTCCCCTGCTTAAAGAAGCTGAGGCAGAACCGAACATCCTGGAAGTTACTACACAGGAAGTTATTGCACAGGAACTTACGACCCCGGAAGTTATTGCTCAGGATATTATTGCCGAAAAAGAAATCACTCCTAAGGAAATAGTTACAAAACCGGTAAAAAAAATACCTGCAAAGAAAACAACAGTTAAGAGTAAACCTGTTAGAAAAAATGTGAAAACAAAAGGAAAAGGAAATGCGAAACATTAAGATCATTTTATTCATTACGATTTTGTTTTCAGTAATTACTGCTTTCAGCTGTAATTCAGGTAATTCAAAATCAGATATACATGAAAAGAAATCATCAGGCATTGATAATTTCAATCAATACTTCCCTATTAAAGATGGTAATACCTGGAAATATGTGAATGAAGGCGATAGAGATGAAACAGAATTATACGTTGTAAAAACAACTGACCTGAAGAAAGTCGATGGAGGAATCCAGCTGAAGGTAAGCACATTCCCCTACCTCACAAAAGATAACATGAACAGAACGTTAATTGTAAAGAGTAACGGAGCTATAGAGATCAATGATTACATGGGGAATTCAGGAGTAATTATACCGGCAGCAGCTGACTTCGCAAAAGGCTATAGCTGGAACTTTGGTGTATTCAAAGGTTATATAAACAGTGATAACGATACGGCTGTTACTGAAGACGGGACGTATACAGGATGCTATTACGTACTGATCACAGACGGTTTTACTTTCAATTTTGAGATGTGGTTTAAAGAAGGAATTGGAATTGTGAAGTGGGGTTCTAACCGGACAAATCCGCCAACACTGAAAGCACAATATTACGTACTAACCGGGCACATTTTAAACTAAAATGCACGATATTTTATTTTATATATTCGCAGCAATAACACTGCTATCAGTAATGATGACAGCATTTAGTGCAAATGCAGTTAGTTCACTGAAATATTACGTTTATTATTCAGCAGCAATTTGCGGATTATTGATATTAAACAGCTCTCAGCTGCTTTCCATACTGCTGATGCTTGTACTATTGATACTGGTATCACTCAGCTATTTTTACAGGTCCCATTTGCTGAAATTGGAAACAGCTGAAATACCAAAGAATAAGAACATTATTTTCCCTTTGCTCACACTCAGCTTGCTTACCGCATTAATGACAAGCGTTTTAGGCAATACAAGATGGCTGGGAGCAGCAATTGATCCTGAAAAAAATTCTTTTAGTACAATAT
>JAPUEV010000356.1 GCA_027492415.1 Ignavibacteria bacterium | reverse complement strand
TGACTGATAATATTAAAAGCAATAACAGGATTCTGGATATCATAAATAGTATTAAATTTTTGCTAAATGAATAAAATAATGTATTCCCTGCCTAAGCTGGAATGACAAAAGACAAGATTAACTGAAAATGACAGTTATATCAATGATAAAAAATATCGAAAATTTGCTGAAATTATGAAAAACGGGTAGATGTGTTTGCTATATTACTATTGTTTGTTTTGCAAATTTAAAGCTATTCCGGCAAAAAGTAAAGGGACGGAAAATTTCCGTCCCCTGTGTTATGGCTAGGCAAGGGCTTGTCCATTTCTGCAGGTTTAAGGTTCCATTATGGGTATTGTTTAAGGTGTTCCCAGTATACATTAAGGTTATTTTATTAAGGACATTTTCTTTACCATTTGGAAGTCATTTGTAACAAGTTTATAAAGATAAATTCCGCTGGAAAATTTAGCAGCATTCCAGTTAACTTCATAGGTACCGGGTGTTAATTGTTGGTTAACCAATGATTCTACTTCCCTGCCCAGCATATCATACACCGCCAGCCTAACAAATGCTGCTTTTGGAATTGCAAATTTAATATTCGTTGTTGGGTTAAAAGGATTTGGATAGTTTAGATTAAGAGAAAATTCCTTTGGTACTTCTCCGCCTATTATATTTATTCCTAATACACCGCCTGTTGTAGTTTTAAATATCCGCCCCTTTGTACCTGAAACATAACCTATATCGCTGTTTATAAAGCTTGATGCATACAAAGTATCATTATTCTGCTGCAAAACTGATTGCCAGGATAAACCGCCGTCCGAAGTTTTTAATACCCCTTTATCTTTTGTAAGGTAACCTGTCATTGTATTTGTAAAACTTAAAGAGTAAAATGATTCAGATGTACCAAGAGAAATTTCCTGCCAGCTGTTCCCCTGGTTTGTGGTTTTGTAAATTTTTCCCTGTAAACCTACGGCAAATCCTGTGGCGTTATCAATAAAGGCAATATCTCTGAAAGCGGTCAGGTAATTTACATAGTTTATTTGCCAGTTATTTCCGGCATCATTAGTTTTATATATTTTACCGCTATCTGAAAGAAAAATACCGGTGTTGATATCAAAAAAATGTAATTTCTTGAATGATAATATTTCCGCAACATTTTCATTTACATTTAGAACCCTTTCCCAATTAGTGCCGCCATTTATAGTTTTATATACCCCGTTAAAATTGGAAAGATAACCGGTAAATGTATCAGCAAAATACATATTGTAAAAGTGTGAATACTGCGGCGGAATGTTTACATCTATTACTGTAAACCAGTTTAAACCTCCGTTTGTGGTTTTTATCAGCTTTCCGGTGGAAATATAGCTTCCCCCTATAGCAAAACCGGTATTCTGATCAAAGAAATAGAAGCTGCGAACCCGTAAGTTACTGTCAAGCAGTACCCGCTGCCAGTTGGTGCCGCCATTGGTTGTCCTTATTATTTCACCACCTGTAATACCATTAATAATTGGCAACGGAGATGCAGTACCAATCAACCCGGTATTTTCATTAAAAAAATAAAGTGATGTAAGATAGAACGAAGTAGTGGAATTTTGCTCAACCCATTGTGAGCTTAATTTATCGGGTTGTATAAAAAAGGAAATTATAAATAATGCCGGAAGGCAAAACTTAAGAGCATGGTGTTTCATAAATTACCTCCATAATTTTATGTTGCGGCCAGTAAAAGGCTAAGCCAGTACAAAAAATTAAATGATTCTCCTTTTTAAATTAAAAAATTAATTTAAGCAGTAGATCTGTTTGGATAATTTATTATGTTTAGTTGTTTAAAAAGAAAAAAGGTAGTGTTTTGTTTTATATCGCTGTTTTAGTTATTACTTAATTTTACGATACTCAAATATAATACAAGATTTCAGAAATTCCAAATAGTATTTAAAATATTTTCTGAAATAAGTAAAATAATGCCCTAACAAGTAATATCTGCAAATTTGTATTTTTGTAGCTATGTCAGAATTTACAGACGAAATTAAGGAAATTTTCTCACCAAACGGGCTGCTTTCCGGTCTTGAAGGCTTTGAATACCGCCCTCAGCAGCAGAATATGGCATTCAGCATAGCTTCTTCACTTGAAGACAGCTCACACAATATCATCGAAGCCCCCACAGGCGTTGGCAAATCACTTGCATATCTTGTACCATCGCTCCTTTTTGCGCTTGCAAATGAACGTAAAGCAATAATCAGTACATGCACTATCAATCTGCAGGAGCAGCTGATCAATAAGGATATACCCGCGCTTGCAAAAGTACTTCCTGTTGAATTCAAATACGAAATATTAAAAGGCAGGAACAATTATATATGTACCAAGCGGCTGAATAAAGCTATGATAGAAAAAAGCTCGCTGTTTATGACAAGCGAGCAGCAGACACTGCAGAAGATATATGATTTCGTGAACAGAGAAGGCAAAGGCACAAGACAGGATATGCCTTTCCCGGTGGATGATAATGTATGGAGCGAAATATTTGCCGAAGAAGGTGTCTGTACACAAAAATCATGCGGCGGAGCTGATACTAACTGCTATTACCAGCAGGCAAAACAAAGAATGAAAGATGCTGATCTGCTTGTCCTTAATCATCACCTGTTCTTTACGTTCTTTGGATTCTATGAAAGGGATTCAGAAGGATACCTGTACTTTAATGATTTTGTCATTTTTGATGAAGCCCATACTGTTGAGCAAATTGCCGCAGAACGTGTTTCACCTTCGGTTTCAAAGGAACAGATAAGGTTTTGGCTGAATAAGCTTTATAACCCGAGGACACAAAAAGGTTTCTATTCAAATAAACAGGCTGACAGGCTGAAAAAAGCAGTTGAAATGGTTTACCACGATAATGAACACTTCTTCAAGATGCTGCACTCATACATTAACGATAAATATTCTGCACAGGCTCACAAAAGTGCTATCAGGATAAAAGAAGCCATTACACTTGGTGCAGAGCTGATGAATTCAATTCTTGAGCTTACAATTGAGCTGAAAAAAACCACTCCCCTTGCCAAAAATGATATTGAAGAAGATGAGATAAAAAATTACTTTACAAAATTCACACGCATAAGGAATAACCTGGTTTTCTTCCTTGAGCAGAAAAGCGATGAGTATGTTTACTGGGTAGAGTATTCCGGCAGGGCAAGGAATAATATTAATCTCTGTATCTCCCCTATCGATATGGCTGAATATTTCCGTGAAAATATCTTTGCTAAGAACAGAATGAGTGTAATGACATCAGCCACACTTTCAACCAATAATAACCTCGAGTTCTTTAAAAATACCGTTGGCGCTGATGAAATTCCCGGAGAAATAATAGATACACCATTTGATTTCGGAAGACAGATGAAGATACATGTATATAAAGATATCCCCGAACCGGAAAAAGCCAGGAAACAGAAGATATCTGATATTTTAAATGAAAGCGACTACGAGAAATCACTAATAAATAAAATAAAAGAGTGCGTTGAAATGACAAGCGGCGGCGCACTTGTTTTATTTACAAGCAATAAATTATTAAAGACATCATACAACAAGCTGCTTGAAGAGTTTTTAGGCTCCGGGATTAATCTGTACGCGCAGCATAACGGCATGCCAAATAACAGGATACTGCAGGAATTCCGTGATGATGAAAATTCGGTCTTGTTCGGAGTTGATAGTTTCTGGATGGGTGTTGATATCCCGGGTCACAGCCTGCGCAACGTAATTGTAACTAAGCTGCCATTTGAGGTACCTGACCACCCGGTAATTGAGGCTAAGCTGGAATTCATTCTTGAAAAAGGCGGTAACCCGTTCATGGATTACTCTTTGCCTACAGCAATATTAAAATTCAAGCAGGGTGTGGGAAGGCTTATCAGAAGCAAAAATGATGAAGGGTTGATATGTATTCTCGATAGCCGCATCCTCAAGAAACCATACGGCAGGCATTTCCTGAGCTCACTTCCTGAATGCGAAGTGATAATTGAAAGCGATGTAGATAAAAACAATAATGAGTTTAACTGACCTGTTATTTAATTAATACCATTTTTTTAGTTTCGGATAATTCCCCTGCCTGAATCTTATAAAAATATATCCCGCTTGGGAAGTCAGAAGCGATCCACTGATATGTATAAGGTCCGGCTTCCAATGAACTATTTATTATTGATTCAATTTCAGCACCTGCTGAATTATATACTTTGAGAGATACAAAACCTCCTAATGGAATATTAAAGCTTATTTTGGTAGAAGGATTAAATGGATTGGGATAGTTTTGATACAGTAAATATTCTGTAGGAATTTCAGGAGGAGTTTGAATAGTGCCTCCCGTAAGAGACGTATCACCATATAAAATTCCGTTTATGATACAGCCTCTAAGCCATGCATACAGATAATTGCTGGTTGTAAATGAAGCGGAATACTCAAAGTAATAAGTCTGCCCGAAATTTTTTGCAAGCTGAATTTCCGTTCCGGATGAAGAATGAGGAACATGATATTCTTTGTAGTATTTTTTTAATCTCGTTGAAGTATTGAAGAATGATGTGTCAACAATGGCAGAACAAATGTAATTTGTAGTATCGCCAATGTTGGCTGATAATTTGATATAAGGAGCTTCAGTTCCATAAAAGTAATATAGAATTCCGACTGCAGTATCATATCCAACCCAATAATCCCCCAGTTCAGGGAAGTGATGAATAAAATAATATCTTTTGCTGTTTACAAGTGTATCTTTTGTTATCGAGACTTGTAAATAAGAAGTTGTTGCTGAAGGTGTCTGGAAACGCTCATAAGTCCACTTGTTTCCAATTTGCAGTGGGAAGTAATTAGAAGATGCTGAATATTGTGAATGTATGAATTGAGAATTGAATGCAAAAAATAATACTAAGATATATATTTTTTTCATCTAGACGCGTTTAAGTTACTTAAAAATAAGCAATTGTTTCTATACTTTCAACCACCTTAATTCCATCGGACCCGCTGAAAGTGTCATTTCGCCATGCTCAAATTTATATTTCCTTACTTCTTTTCCCCCAACCAGGCTTTGCACAATAGCACCTTCAACATGATGTATGATATGATGTTTTTCCTCATCAATTTCATATTTGCCAAAATAACCCATATATCCCAGATTCTTTAAAGCCCATGCAAGATCTTTAAGCTTTATTCTTTTTTCCGGCATATGTTCAAGAGGAAGGTCATGCGGCATCATTATCTGTACTGACATATATTCTTCATCATAAAATAAAATTGCCCTGATATCTTTGCCGAACGGGTAAATAATAGACTCCCCATGCCTTACTATTACTGATTTAAGCTTCCACCTGCCTATGAATTTCTTTTTGATCATTTATATTTAATTTATTCACAGCAAATATAAATAATATTTATTCAGTATATCATTCTTAAAAAAAAGAGAGAGGTTTTAACCTCTCCCTTCATCAACAACCACCCTCTGTAAAGGAACTTTACTTAGCCGATATTTTATAGATCTTATCATCACCATCTTTTGGTGAACCCCTTCCATCCTTATTACTGGAAGAAAAATAAATATTCCCGTCGGGACCTTCAGTTACATCCCGTATCCTGCCAAACTCAGTTGCGATTTTACTGAATGACAGGGATTTTGTTTTATTATTCGGGTCAATTTTCACTACCATTATCCCTTCACCTCTTAAACAGCCAAAAAGGAAACAATCCTTAAATTCTGCAATTTTACCAGATCTGTAAGCCAAACCTGATGCAGGCGCTTCAGCCGGTGTGAATACAAGTACGGGTGATTCCATCCCTTCCCTGCTGTCATTATGTG
>JAPUEV010000355.1 GCA_027492415.1 Ignavibacteria bacterium | reverse complement strand
ATTGCTGCTTCGGGAACTTCCGGCAGCTCGCTTAAAGAACGGTATGCTGTTTTGCCGTCAATGAATTTTGCATAACGGTGAATAACATACAGCCTGTAATTCTTTTTGCCAAGCTCTTCAAGTACAGAATTACCGAATTTTTTCTTTTTTGCCGATGCTCCATACAAAACAAAGGAACGGTGCTTCATGAAAGCTTCTATTTTATGTAAATTCTTTTCTTTTTTCATGGGAGGAGCCTAATTATTTTGGAGGAATGGCGTAATTTGCCATCCCGATATAAACAACAGTAATTTATTAATACTGGTTTATTATATTATAAAATTAACACTTTACTGCGAAAAACGGTATGATACCCATCAGAAGAGAATATGATTTGTAGCAGTACACTGTTCTTTAGGTATGCTTTCCTGAAGGCATGCTCATTTTTGCATTTTAAAAAAATTTAATACCGGTTATTTTTAAAAATAATTTATATTAATATTGTTAAAAATTATAAACAAACACCACGGTAATATGAAAAAACTATCAGCGCTTTTTTTAGGTTTATTTATCATCCTGGCTTCATCCAATATATTTGCCGGTGAAAGCTGGCCCGAGCTTGAAGCTTTCCACAAAATAATGTCTGCAACTTTCCATCCAAGCGAAGAGGGCAATTTTGAGCCGATACGTACACGCATCGGTGAAATGGTTGAAGCTGCCGCAAAGCTGAATACCTCAACCGTTCCCGCAGAATACAACAAACCCGAAATAATTGAAACCGCAAAGAAGCTTGAAACAGATGCAAAGGCGCTTGAAGAAAAAATTAAAGCTAACGTTACCAACGAAGAACTAAGCAAAGATCTTATTGTGCTTCACGATACATTTCATAAGATAGTTGGCCTGTGTAACCCTAAAGACGAAAAACATTAAGATTATTAAAATCGCCAAAGTAATAAAAATCCCCGCTGTAAACGGGGATTTTTATTTGAGAAATTTTCAGACAGGAAATCTTTTCCTTTTGAAAAACTTGACCGCTTCATACCAAATAACAAACACAAAGCCGATAAGAACGCTAACTGCAAGTAGGTGGAGATCAGGAGTAGAGAACCCGAAGAAGACGGTTAGCTGAGGTATTACCAGAATAAGAACTGTAATTAAAACAGTTGCGCTGATTATCAGCGGAACAAGATTATTTTTATAGAACAATGTTGTAATAACCGAATAGTAAAACGAACGGTTAACAAGGGTTAAGAATATGTTAGCTGAAATAAGCGCTATAAAAACCATTGTCCGCGTAACGGGTTCATCCCAGCCCCGGTAAAGTGAGTATTGATAAGCAGCCAGTGTGCCAACAGTGATCATGAGACCCTGAACAATACTGCCGGAGAGCTCCTTAGCGCTGAAGAATGTATTTGTAAATGGGCGCGGTTTTTGAAGCATAGTATTTTTCTCCATCGGCTCATTTTCATAAATGATAGAGCAGGTTGGACCCATAATTAGCTCGAGAAATATTATGTGCACCGGTGTAAAAATATTAGGGTACTTCCATCCAAGAATAAGAGGGAAGAAGACGGTAAGAATAATAGGTATGTGAATTGAAATAATATACTGTATAGCTTTTTTAAGGTTGGTGTAAATTTTTCTACCCATTGCAACGGCATCAACCATTTTGCCGAGGTCATCATCAACAATTATAAGCGAAGAAGCCTGCTTGGCAATTTCAGAGCCTTTTTTGCCCATGGCAATACCAATGTGCGCAGCTTTCAGGGCGGGACCGTCATTTACGCCGTCACCCGTCATAGCAACTATACCGCCGTTTAGCTTTAATGCGTTTATTATGCGAAGTTTTGCTTCGGGGAACATCCTTGTAAAAATATTAACACCGCCAACGTTATTCTGCAGTGTTTTCTCATCCATGGCAACAAGCTCATCACCCGTTAAAGCCTTATCTGCGCCTACAAAACCAACCCGTCTTGCTATATTCATTGTTGTTGCGGCATTATCGCCTGTAACAATTTTTACATTGATACCGGCTTTGTAGAAGTGATCAAAGACTGATGCAATATTTTCTTTAGGCGGGTCATAGAACGCGATGAGTCCTTTAAAATCTGCTTTAAACATCTGCTGTTTTTCGGGGAAGTTATTGCCGGGGAAAATAATTTCACCAACTCCCAACACCCTGTAACCATTGGCAGCTAGAGATTCAGCTGCCTGAATGGCTTTCTTTCTTTTATCATCTTCAAGAACAGAACAGTTTATTATAGCTTCGGCTGCACCTTTACAGGCAATTATACGTTTGCCATCGGGGTCTTCAAATATGTGCGTCATCATTGGCGGTCTTCCGTCAAGCGGGTATTCGTGGACCATCTTAAAGGTTTTCCTTAAATCCTGAAAGCCTCCCAGGGTAAGAAAGTAAGAATCGTGAATTGCTTTTTCCATGGGGTCAAACGGGAATGGTTCGCTGGCCCACATAGAAAGAGAGATAATTTCTTTTACTTCGTTATCGGAGGCGTCAATGTTCTCAATTATCCTTTCTGAGCCCGAAAGATATAATTTAGCAAGAGACATTTTGTTCTGAGTTATGGTGCCGGTTTTATCTGTGCAAATAACAGTTGCGCTGCCCAGTGTTTCAACAGTTTTTGTCTGTTTTACAATTATTCCCATTTTCATCAAACGCCAGGCACCAAGAGCCATGAAGGTTGTGAATGCAACAGGGATCTCTTCTGGGAGAATGCTCATGGCAAGCGTCAAAGCTTTTAACAAGCTCTCAAGCAGACTGTAAGTGGTGAGGTAATTTATAATCCAAACGATAACAAAAATTACAGCGCCGGCAAAAGCCATTTTTTTAACGAAGCGTGATATCTGTACCTCGAGGGGTGTTTTTTCTTCGGTAATTTCCCCGAGGCTTTTCCCGATCTTTCCAAGCGATGTACCCGCGCCAATTGCCGTTACTTCACAGACAGCAAGTCCGCTGACAACAAGGGTACCCTGGAAAACATTTTTGTCATCGGCATCTTCATCCTTAAAAACAGAAAATGATTCACCCGTTAAGATAGATTCATTCACTGAAAAATCATTTGCACGCTTAACAACAGCATCCGCCGGAATGAGAGAGCCTTCTTCTATAATGATATAATCCCCAAGAACAACCTCTTCTCTTTTAATTTCAGTGACTGCACCATTGCGGATTACCCGGCATTTGGGCTGAGTAAGCTCCTTTAATCCTTCAATCGCGCTGCGGCTTTTGGAATCCTGGTAAACCGAAATTGATGCTACAAGCAGGATAGCTGCGGCCATAAAAATACCTTCTTCAAGCTTACCGCTGATAAAATAAATCACAGCCGCAGCAAGCAGAAGGATAAACATTGGTTCTTTGATAATATCTTTTAAGGCAGAAAAAAGGGAATGTTCATTTTTGTGTTCAAGCTCATTAAGTCCGTATTTAGCAGCAGAATCAAAAACCTGCTTATTGTTTAATCCTTTAAAGTCAGCTGTAAAATCATACATAAGATCATCTCTTTTTAATGGACTGTTATTATAACGGGATACAGTTTTAATAAAAGGCTTTCAGTGTTAATACAGGCCCGGGTATGTACACACTACCCAACTCTAACTGTAAAAATAACAATAAACAATGCACAGATGGTATGATAAGTGTCAGGAAAAAGCATGATGGTTGGAGGAATGAAGTTCACAGAAATCATCCGGTGACCGGAGTCACCGGATGAATATGGAAGAAATCCATTACTTTAAATATTCTTCAGTCAGCAGGTAATAATATGCAGGCGGCATGTGGTCAGTAAATATTCCGCCAATGCCCGGTGCTCGCTGGAATTTCTGCTTATAGCTTTCACCCGGAACAAGTACAACGGGCGAGCCGCATACCATGTAATCCATCGACTTCACGTAACGGGGCTCCACAAAACCGGGCAGATTCTTTTTAACAACCTTGTATAATTCTTTACCCAGGTATTTGATCAGCTCATCGCGTGAATCACTTAAACTGCCTATGATAGATTTTTGAATGAGTCCTATTATCACCCTTGGAATGAATCCAAGGTTAGCCGCCAGGGTTGAATCAACCGGCGTGAACGGGTCGTTTTGCGAGAAGTCATATTTGGTCTGCACAGTTATTGGCATCTGCGGCACCCAGTCCAGCACATTGCTTATACGGGTTGACCAGCCGCCGCGTGTTATATACTCAAAATCATAAGCATAGAACAGGTTGCCCGGTTTTGGTGGCGCGCTGCAATAAGTCTTAAATGTAATATCATTTGGAATAGTACCATATGGCAGGTAATATAAGTATGAACGCAGCAGGTAAGTAATAGCAGCACCCTGGCTGTGCCCGATAAGAATAAAATCCTTAACACCTTTATTGTAATACTCATTAATTTTCTGAACTACCGTTGGCGCAATTGCAGAAAGTCCGATAAGAAAACCGGTATGGACTGCTGCGGTAGTATCACTTGCCAGCTTGTAATTAAAAAGCTCCTTGCCAAACTTCAGGTGGCCTGATGCCGGCACCATAGGCGCGTAAAAATCTTCAAGCCATGAAACTTCCTGCACGGTTGTGCCGCGCACGTTGATGATGGCAACGGAATCACCCGAAAGCCAGAGATCCCACCGGTTATCAAGTCCCGTAATCTCAGAGCGGAAGACTCGCTCATACCCTGTGGGGTATGGGGTTTGCAGCGTATATTTGGTTGTATCAGCCTGGCGCTCGGTCATACAAAGCAGCCGGGCATATTCATTTGCATCAAAATACGGTTTTAGCTTTTGCGAAAAGGAAGAAGAAGCAATTATAAACAGCAGCACAGCACAGAATATATTTTTCATATTTATCAGTAAATTTTTCAATGCAAAGATAATTAAAATATTGATAACGGTAAAGTTATCCGGTTGTATGTGAAACAAAAAAAATCAAACGTGAAATGTCAAATGTGAAACCTCAAAAGCACAAAGAAAGGATTAGATTTCTCTATTTAACCATTATATAATATAAGTTATCTTGCGCAGTTGTTAGACCCCACCCCAACCCCTCCCCGAAGGGGAGGGAAAATATAATTACAATAAGAAAGAATCAGCAATGGATGTAACTTTATTTAATACATTAGGCAGGCAAAAACAGGTATTTGTGCCAATAGAACCGGGCAAAGCCGGTATGTATACATGCGGACCCACAGTTTATGATTACCAGCATATAGGCAACTTCCGCACATTTATGTTCGAAGATCTGCTGAAGCGAGTGCTGCTTTACAACGGATATGATGTAACTCACATTATGAATATTACCGACGTGGGGCATTTGGTAAGCGATGGCGATGAAGGCGAAGATAAGATGGAAAAAGGCTCAGCCCGCACAGGCAAAACCGTATGGGAAATTGCCGAGTATTACACACAGTTCTTCTTAGATGACGCAAAAGCTCTGAATATTCTGCCACCAACAAAATATACCAAGGCAACAGACTACATACAGGAACAGATCGATATGGTAAAGTGCCTGGATGATAAAGGCTATACTTATGTGACAAGCGATGGAGTTTATTTTGATACATCAAAGCTGAAGGATTACGGCAAGCTTGCAAATCTTGATATCGAAGGTCTTGAAGAAGGCTCACGCATTCAGTTCAGCACAGAGAAGAAAAATAAAACCGATTTTGCGCTTTGGAAATTTTCGCCGAAGGAAAGTGACGCGCAGCGGCAGATGGAGTGGGATTCACCCTGGGGCAAAGGTTTCCCCGGGTGGCATATTGAGTGCTCTGCGATGAGCAAGAAATTCCTGGGTGATACGTTTGATATTCACTGCGGCGGGATA
>JAPUEV010000354.1 GCA_027492415.1 Ignavibacteria bacterium | reverse complement strand
ACAGTATTTATGTACGGATAGCTGAAGCCGCCGTTTATTGTTATCCAGTTTGCTCCATTATTAGAAGAAAGAAACATACCTTTAGAAGCAGTTCCTATGAACATATTGCCTCCGATAAATGCCAATCCTCTGATATCAGAAGATGTAAGCCCGTTATGCATTGAGCTCCACGTAGCCCCAGAATTGGTTGTAGATACCAGTGCATCGCCTAACGTACATGCATACAATGTACTGCCACTAGTTACTAAATAGTTTACTTCAACAATATTCATACCCGAATTCATTTGAGAAAACGTCCCGGAGCTTACGGATAAATTTACACCTCCGCCGTTTGTGCCGGCAAACAAACTGGTTCCGTTTACTGCAGAGCATAATACATATAAATTATTCAGTCCTGCTGCACCAGGCTGCCATGTAGTACCGTTATTAACTGTAGTATAAATTCCTGAATTTGTACCTGCAATTATTGTTGAGCCGTTCAGTATTAACGAATTCGGTATGCTTCCTGAGAGTCCGCTGCTTGCAAGGCTCCAGTTTGCACCATTGTTAGTGCTTAAGTACGCACCTCCATCACATCCAATCATTAAATTTGCCCCGTTGAAAACCATTGTCCTGATATTTCCGGTGCTAAGGTTATTTGTAACATCAGTCCAGTTGCTGCCGTTATTTGTGGTTTTGTATACTTTCCCGCCATAAGAGCCGCAGAATAATGTTGAGCCGTTAATTGCAAATGATCTTATGTTCTGGTCTGTGATTCCTGAATTCTGCACATTCCATGTTGTTCCGTTATCAAGTGATACATAAACTCCGCCGCTGTTGCATACAAATATATTGTTCCCGCTTTTCAGCATGTTAAATGTAATGCCCGGGCTTGCAGGAAGCTGGATCCATGATGCGCCATTATTAATAGATGAATATACTTTACCGCCGAATGTGCCGGCATAAATGGTTGAGCCTGAAAGTATCATAGAACGGACAGTAGTATTGGTTAACCCGTTGTTAGATTGTATCCATGAGCCCCCGCTGTTGGTAGAAACAAATACTCCGGCATTTTCCGTAGCGGCAAGCATTACGCTTCCGTTAATTACAATTGAATTTATAAATCCGCCTGCGGGACCGCCTGTTTGGAGCCATTGTGAATAACTTTGATTTAAGATTAAGGTCATTAAAAATGTTAAAACGATATATCTCATAGTATTTATTTTAAAATTTTTGGTTTTTACTGATTTTTTCATTTAGCTGCTCTCCTTATCTGCACAAAGATATTTCAAGCTGAATTTCAATCCAAAGACGCAAAAAGCGGAATGTTTATTGCGGTAATTAAATTGAGATTGATAAAACCCTGTAAATATCCATTTTTATTAAGTATTTTCGTGGAAGAAAATTTCTCAAAGTTTATAAACCGGGCAAAAGGAAAATTATTCCTGTTTGTTGCTGAAAATTTACATGTAAGGATATATGCTTAACAGCAGCTTAATGGATATATTGACAAGGCTGAACCAAAATGAGCTAAAAGATCTCAGGGAGTATATCTATTCACCGTTCTTTAATAAAAATAAAAATGTGCAAAAGCTTTATGATTACCTGTATAAGCTGTACCCTGAGTATCCTGCCGATAAAATGAAAAAGGAGTATGTATATAAAAAGCTTTTTGGTACAGGGAAGTTTAATGATGGTTTCATGAGAACTCTTATTTTCATAATTACAAAATTAGCAGAAGACTACCTTGCTTATGTAAATTACAGCAAAGACAGGTATAATTCCAAAATTTGCCTTATTAATGAGCTTCATAAAAGAGAGATAGACAGGATATTATTTAAAAACCTTAAAGCAGCCGAAAAAGAATTTTCTACCCAGGCAGTTAAGGATGAAAAGTATTTCCGTGCAATGCATGACCTTCAAAATGTAAAAAATGACAGCCAGGTGCTTAAAGAAAGAACTTTAAACGCAAAAGAAGTTGAAAACGACCTTTCATTAAAAATTCTTGATTACCAGGTTATACAATTCCTTATTTCAGCAATGAACAGCTATATATTTATTCTTAACAGGGGTTTTCTTGTTGATGTTCAGTACGATTTAACTTTTCTGGATGAAATAATTTCTCTTATAGAAAAGAATATTTCAAATTATTCTGAATATCCACTCGTAATGCTGCTTTACTACGAGCTCAGGCTGCTGCTGGATAAAGAGAACGAATTTTATTACAATGAACTGAAGAAAATTGTATTAAATACTGATAACAATTTTAACTATATCGAGCGTTATAACGGCCTTGTAGGTCTGCAGAATTTCTGCATGAGAATATATAACTCAGGCAGGTTGGAATATCTTTATGAAATATTTAACATTATTGAATTCACTCTTAAAGAAGAATATTATTCCTCATCACCAGGCGGATATTTTTTGCCTCAGCATTTTAAAAATTTTGTTATAATTGGCACTAATATAAAAAAGTTTGAATGGACTGAAACGTTTATAAAAAATTATGTCAAAAAATTAAGCCCTGAAAACCGGGAAAATGCTTACAGTTTCAGCATGGCAAAAGTTTATGTAGCAAAAAGAGATTTTGAAAAAGCATTGTGGTATATCAGCAGGGTATCTTACCAGGACCTTTACTACAAGCTTGAAGTAAGATATTATACCTTAATGATATATTTCGAGCTTTCAATGTTTAACGAAGCATATGATCTTATAGAATCATATAAAAAGTATATAGTAAATAATAAGCTCTTAAATAACCTCCTTAAGAACAAACATCTTTCATTTATAAAATTCTGTAATGAATTGCTGAAAATAAAAATGAGCGGCAATACTAAAAAATTAAGATCACTTGAAAAAAGCATTAAAAATTCCCCTAATACCCTTAACGCACCGTGGTTACTTTATAAGCTTGACGAGCTGAATATTCAGCTTGAAAAGGCTTAAATTTAATCCATCCAAACTATTTAGAAATTATCTATGGCATTCTGTACTTATGGAACAAATTCTCTATAATTACAGTAAAATATACAACTGCCTAAATTAATTTCTAAAGCCATGAAAAAACAAACAAAAAAACCAATTTTACCATTTCTGGCAATTATTACCATTTTAACAGCATTATCTGTAAGCGCTTATCTTGTATTTTTCAATACAGGTGATCCTGTTAAAATGCATCAGACAAATGCCAGGAATACCAATTTCTCACCGCAGGCAAACGGTAAAACCGGAAGCGGGCCAATAAAATTCACCAGCACCCTTGATAACAACTATTACTATGAAAACAACAGTGTCTATCTTTATGTTGATCTTGAAGCGGATAAGACCGAAGAAAAAACATCAAGGACACCTATGAATATTTCTATTGTGATAGACAGAAGCGGCTCAATGGGTGAAAAGAACAAGCTTGAATACGTAAAAAAGGCTGTTGAGTATCTTATTGATGAGGCTGGAAACGATGATTATGTTTCTGTAGTTACCTATGATGATTATGTAGATGTACTTCAGAAATCCCAGGTAATTAGGGATAAATACGAGCTGAGGGAAAAGATAAATTCTCTGCAGCCCGGAGGCTTTACAAACTTAAGCGATGGTATGTTTGAAGGTTATGACCAGGTCAACCGTTCTTATATGCGCGGTTATGTAAATAAAGTATTTTTGCTCTCAGATGGACTTGCAAACAGGGGTATCACAGACAGGTATAAGCTTGCAAATATGGTAAAGGAAAAGAACAGGAAAGACGGGGTTACAATTTCTACTTTTGGTGTCGGCAATGAATTCAATGAAAATCTGATGACAGATATTGCTGATTACGGAAGGGGCAATTACTACTATATCAAGAATTCCAGCGATATCCCGGAAATCTTTGCAACTGAGCTGAAAGGTATGCGAAACCTTGTTGGACAGAATACTAAAATGAAGGTTCATTTCCCGGGAGAAAATTTAAGAGTAAGCAAAGTATTCGGCTATCCATATGAAGTTGAAGGAGACCGGGTTATTATTGATTTTAAAGATGTGTTTTCAGGTCAGAAAAAATCTGTGCTGATAAAGTTTGATATTACAAAGAAAACCACACGGAAGCTTGAATTTGAAAATGAGCTTACCTATGAGGATGTCACTTCTGACTTCAGGCTTGTTACTGAAAGAAGTGTGAATAATATTGAACAAACTTCGAGCATAGAAAAATTCAACAGAAGCAAAAATGAAACAGTTGTGCAGAACATATCAATGTTCGAAGCAAATGAGCTTATGGAAGAAGCCTTACGGAAGGCTGACGACGGAGATTATTCTAGTGCAAAGCAAATCCTGAGCGGTGCGCAGAATTATATGAATGACCAGATGAAGTCTGTGAATCCTTCGCCTGAGATGAAGCGTCAGTCAGAGAACCTGGATAGATATAGCAAAGACCTTGAAACCATTGAAACAAAGACAGAAGATGAAAAGAAGGAAGTGCAAAAATCAGGTAAGTACGATAACTATAATACAAGAAAAAAGAACGAGTAAACAGAACGAGTAAACAGAAGCAAATATTAATAACATTCTAAAGACAGGTATAAGACCTGTCTTTTTTATTAAATTTACATTAATAATAATTTTAACTATAATACATAATTACAAACTAAAACAAGGGAGCTGAAAACATGAAAAAAGTATTATTTATTGTATTTTATTTAATTTCTGTAAGTTCTTTTATGTATTCACAGGAAGTGAGCTCAATAGTTTATGACCCGCCAATACCTTTTAACGGTGTTTTAGATGCATGGGGCAATGATTATGTTATTTCTTCAACTGAACCGTTAGGACGCCCCTCAGGTGTATTCAGAACAACTAATAATACAATATATGTAGCGATACCGGATACTAATATAATATCAGGAAGGAGTATTGTCGTTCTTTCAAGTTCAAATAATGGTGCAAACTGGTCAACTACCGGAACTGTTTCACCTGGCGGAATTATTATTCCGAAAGTTAAAATGATATGCAGAACAGGTTCGGATTCTGTTTATTGCTTTTTTATCGCTGGAAGTACATTGTATTCATGGAATGTTATAACAAATAATCTAAATGCATTCACCTTATATACTAATATCAGGGATTTTGATGCAACAATGTCTTCAACAAACAGTATTTACCTGATCGCAGATCTTAATTCAAATAATGAAGTCAGGTTATTTGGTTCTTTAAATGGCGGCGTTTCGTGGGGAGGCGCGGTTTTTCTCAGCTCTGCTGCAGCCAGGCCAACTATTTATATGTCCGGTACAGGTGATACTGCATTAATAAATTATTTCGGACCGCCGCTTACAGATACACTTACGTCTGCTATCAGAAATGTACGTTACCGTGAAAGCGCTCCCGGTGTATTGGCTATTGTCGGTTCTTTTACCACGCCAATTGCTGCAGGAACAACAAAAGATCAGTTTATGGGCGTAAGGAACGGGCTAAACGCATGGATATTTTATACAACCGGTACTACGGGCAGCATTGATCTTAACTGTATTTCAAGCAATGATGGCGGTACAACATATGGCTCACCTTTTACAATTGGCTCTCTGCCGGGAAGAGATGAATATTGGTTTGATGCCAAGCACTTTGTAACCGGTGTTGATCTAATTTATTATTCAGATAGTTTACAGGCGGGACCTCCGACAATCGGTTCAGATAAAATATTTAATTGTTTTGCTACAAATTCAACTCCGGGAACATTTACTTCACCTGTTGCTTTGACTGAACACCCGCTTGAATGGTCTTCAAGAGGTTATGTGCCAACTTTAATTGAATATAACAATGCAGGAGCTGATGCAGGTGTTATATGGGTAGGTTTGGATGGAGCTAA
>JAPUEV010000353.1 GCA_027492415.1 Ignavibacteria bacterium | reverse complement strand
AATGTTACTTTAAACTGGGGAACTGTGTGGGAGCTTAATAATTCAGGCTTCCGTGTAGAAAGAACATTAACCGGGCAAAGTGACTGGAAAGATGCCGGCTTTGTGAGCGGAAACGGTAATACTGCTGAAGAAAAACACTATACATTTGAGGACAGCAGGCTGCCACGCGGAAATTATCAATACCGCCTTAAACAAATTGATTTCAACGGAAATTATGAGTATCACAATCTGAATAATGAAGTAACTATAGGCTCTCCAAAGGATTTCCTGGTAAGCCAAAGCTATCCCAATCCTTCAAATCCCAAAAGCAAAATTGATCTCCGGATGCCCTTTGACGGAAATCTTTCCGTAGTTGTTTATGATATGCTTGGGCGTGAGGCTGCAGTATTAGCCGGCGGATTCAGGAAGGCTGATTATTACACTGTTGAGTTTGACGGTAGCAATCTTGCAAGCGGTATATATTTTTACAGGGTAATTGCTGAAGGTGTTGAAAAGAAGTTTTCAAAGACAATGAAAATGATACTTGTAAAATGACGGATATTTTCTTAGTTAAAGTATTATGAATACATGAACCGTTATTTCAATTCATCTGCTTTTTCAATGAGCCAGTTCTTTGCTCCAAGCGGGTTTGAGCTCATTTTATCGATGCGCTTTTTTAACAGCCCCTGCTCTGCAGAATTTTTCTTATTTACACCTTCTAATTTCAATTCCTGCAATTCTGAAATAAGCTTTAAAAACTCGTAATGAGCTGTTTTCTGGTCTTCTGCAATCAGTGTTTCTGATTTAAGGTAATGCCTGAATGTATCAATTGAAGAAATGACCTGTTCTGTCATCCCCTGCTCGTAAAATATCCTTAATGAATAACTTTTTACCATCACCTTCATTAAATACAGCTTAAAGTTAGTTTTTGAAAAAAATTCCAGTGCTTTATCAAATTCTTTTTTTCTGTATGCCAGGAATGCTATACAGTAATTTAGTGCGTTCTGTTTTTCTTCCTTAGGTGATATCCCGCCCTGGTATTTCTTTAAGAATTCTTCAGCCCACTTATATTCACCTGCCATACATGCAGAGGAGAATGTAGTAACGAAATTAGGGAACAGGAAGTTATTTGACGGAACAAAATTCCTTTCAAGAATTTCTTTCATAGCTTCAAACCTGTCTTTGTAATATAATTCATCCCCAAGCTTTAACCTGTAAACAGCGAATGAGTTTTTGCAGTTAAGAATATAATACATATCTTCATCCGGAATGTTATCGTTGTATTTATCTTTCATCTTTAAAAGCTCACGGTAAATATTTTCATCCCTGGTCAGTTCAAGCAGAATAGTTTGTTTGTATATTAGACAGGAAGGGTTTCCATCGAAATCTTTATCTTTAACATATTCCCAAAGCTCGTCAAACATTTCCATATTAAAGTTAATGTTGCCATGATTTTTGTTGTGCAGCATTTTGGAATAAAGCCTTAAAAGACCAATCAGTGAATAATCCAGGAAAGTATCAAACTCATTCTGTATCTGGTTAAATGAGTAGCCTGTTTTTTTGAACTTATAGTGTAAAGTATTTATCTTTCCTAATTGATGCCTTAAATAGTAATAATTCTCATCTTTTATCGCGGAGCTTTCAAGGTGTTTACTTACGGCTTTTTCACGCTGAGAATAAATTAAGTTAAGCTCTCTATCATGCAGCTCTTCCAGAAGAGAGATATCGTTTTCGTATTCCTTTTTTTCATAAGTCTTATATTTTAAAAATGTAAGTGCAAGCTGGTAAAGATCTGAAATATAGTTTTTTATTTTAAAGTAATCATATTTTTCGCCTTTAAAAATCATTCTGTAGATATACTCTTCGTTAAAATCATCAGCATCAAACTCAGGGTAATAGCTTAAAACAGCATCCCCAATTAGAGATACATTCTTGTTTTTATTGAAATAAGGTGAACTAACAAAATCTCTGAATTTATTTATCTCAGCCTTAGAGAAAGTTTTAAGCAACGTCACAAGCTTTGTGTTTACCATTTATCCATTTTTGCTTCTAAAAAGTCCGGTAAAATAAGTAAAAAAACGATAAAAATAAGGTTATTTGCATAAACCTCTTCTAAAAATGATAATAATTTTCTTTGCCGGCATTAAAATTTTAAGTTAAGTTTGAACTGTTCGGCTATACATGTTTCATCAGATCAGTAACTCAATTTTAATTTCCGCCAATAATCTCCGCTTTTCAGAACGGGAAACTCATAGCCGAAGAACTCTTCTTTTAACGGGATTTTGGCGGTTATTTTTTTGTTCAACAAACAATCGTATATGAAAACAACTTTAATTTTATTATTCCTTTTCGCTGCATGTTTTACTGCATTTTCGCAATGGCTGCCTGATAACAGGCTCACTAATTTTACGGGCAATTCATATATGCCTTCTAACAGCCAGAGGGCAATAGTTGCCGATGGACTGAACGTGCATGTTGTATGGTATGATGCATTTATAGGGAACTACCTGATATATTATACAAGATCAACTGACGGTGGAAACACCTGGAGGCCGGATACCAACTTAATTCTGACAAACTATGAAGCTACTAAACCATGCATCGCCGTTACGGGTAATTACCTGCATGTCGCATGGGTTGACAGGCGTATCGGGAATGATGAGATATACTATAAATATTCTACTAATGGCGGAGTAAGCTGGGGACCCGATACAAGGATGACGGATAATGTTTACACTTCTCAGCAGCCTTCCATTGATGCCCAAGGGCAGACGGTAATATTAATGAGAAGCGATAATATTTCAGGAAGCTATGAAATTTACTACAGGCGCTCAACCGATGCCGGTATTACCTGGGGAGCAGATACAAGACTGACAAACTCTGCCGGCTCTAAATTAAACCCTGCAGTTAAAATTGAGGGTTCTAATGTATATGTTGTATGGGATGACGGCAGGAACGGTGCTAACACCGAGATATATTTTAACCGTTCCACAGATAATGGCATTACATGGCAGTCTGATACAAGATTGACAAATTTTGCCCAGCCTTCAAGTAATGCATCTTTTTCAGTTTCAGGATCTCAGCTCCATATTGCATGGCAGGATTACAGGGATGGAAATGCAGAAGTATATTATAAGAATTCAACAGATGGGGGCACAACATGGAGCCCTGATATGAGAATTACGAATAACGGGTCTAATTCATGGAACCCTTCAATTTTTGCAGAAGGTCCTCATGTTCACATTGCGTGGGAAGATAACCGGGACGGAAATTACGAAGTTTACTATAATGTATCTTCAAATAATGGTGTAACATGGGGTGCTGATACAAGACTTACCAATGCTGCAGATAATTCTAACCGTCCAAACCTGACTGTATCAGGTTCAAAAGTCCACGTTGTTTGGCATGATTACAGGGACGGGAATTTTGAGATCTATTATAAACAGAATCCAGCAGGAAATACGATTGGGATCGAAAATATCAGCTCTGAAATCCCTTCCGGATATTCTCTATCACAAAACTACCCAAACCCTTTTAACCCGGTAACAAATATAAATTTCTCATTGCCGACTGCAGGGTTCGTAAAGCTTGCTGTTTATGATATGCTTGGCAGGGAAGTTGAATCACTGGTGAAAGAAAATCTGAATGCTGGTTCATATAATGCAGACTGGGATGCATCAAAATATTCCAGCGGAGTGTATTATTATAAGATAGAAACCGCGGATTTCAGTGATATTAAGAAGATGATTTTGCTAAAATAAGGAAGACAAAAATAAATTTTAAAAAGGAGCTAACTCAAGCTCCTTTTTGTATTTCATTAATCTTATCAATCAGCCATTCAGCAAACGGAAGCTCCGGGTCATTTTCAAGCTTGTGCCTTATTAATCCAATCTCAGAGGTATCATCGCTTTCCATTGCGTTAACAAGATTAGTTAAATAGTTTAAGAAACGCAGGAAATTTGTCTTTGTATATTCGCTTAATGAATTGCTGCCGTTAATGAAATGTTTTGCTGAATCTATCTGGTAAAAAAGCTGTTCAAATTCACGCAGCTCAAAATAAGTCCTTATATAAATTGATTTAACATAGAACTTATCCCGGGAATCAATGAATTTAACATCCTTCAGGTTCTCAAGAACTTTTGGGTAATCTTTTAATTTCTGGTAAAGATAAGCCAGTCCCAGCGCTTTCATAGGCTTCTGGTAGGAAGGCTTTAGCTTAGGAGCATATTCTTCTATATAATTGTAAACCCAGTCAGTTTTGTTTATGGAAAGGGCATTCCTTAATATCTGTATGAAAAGTATTTTGGATGGGTACGTGCTGTTATTGCTGAAGCCGACTTTAAGCTCAAGCTCATTTATTTCAAAAAGATATTCCCTGTACCGGGTTTCTCCTTTATTGGCTTTAAGGCTGCAGTAGTTTGAAAGTGTTGTTATCCAGGAGAGTTTTTGATTGTCAGTAAATATATCAATTTTTATTTCAAACAGCTCCTTTAGCCTGAAGAAATATTTTGGGTCATCAAAATCAATTACCGTCATAATTGAACAGTAAAGCATTTCCATTACATCTGTATATTCGTAATTATTTTCCCGGGCATATTCTATTACGCTAACCATATCAAGGCTCGATACAAATTTCTTTGGAATATTAACATCAAACTTTGCGTTGAACATTATCGCATTTGCATTAAGGTCATTAATGACGGCAGATATTTCCCTTAACATATTCATTATTGCATATTCGCCTTTTTTAGCGATATGCTTGCTTAACAGGTGCTGGGTATCTTCAAGGAAATGATAATCCATCCTTCCTGTTTCAAGCTCGTTTTTATATCTGAAGAATTTATCGTTAACGCCAAGCTTCTCCAGCGCCTTTTCCATTTCATCAAGCTTTTTTAGCTGGTATGATGCGAGCTTTCTTTTTAAGAACTCTTCTGCAAGCAGGCTGTTCTTTATGAAATTATTTTTATTCAGGGATGTACTGACCAGGAATTCTTCAGCCATCTGCTGAAGTGATGATGTCATATTCCATATGATCTGTTTATTGAATTTCCTGCCGGGGTAAAGCTTACCGTAAACATATTCATGTGTCAGGGTTTCATCATCAAACTTTGGGTAAAATTTATTTATCTGGCTTAACAGCGGCAGGTAATTTCTGCCTTTATTATAGTAAGGCGAAACAATGAACTTTTCGAACTCCTTAAGCTCACTTTTGGTAAATGTCCTTAAAATATTTATGAGTTTTGAGGTTATCAAGTAAATTTTCTTTTTAATTGTAACGTTTACAGCCTGCCCGGGTGATTAGTTTAGAGCAATAAAAAAGCTGAAATTTAGCCAAATTTTGGGCTTTTTTGAGATTTTCTTTAATTTAACAATGTTTAGTTTTTCTTAAAAGTCTCTTTGAATACCCTTACCTGTAAGAATATCTTTGTACCAGTTAAGAAATTAAAGGAGAAAAAATAATGAAGACAAAAAGGAATAATACACAAAATACAGCCGGTGGAAGAAATATCTGGGGCCCGATTATTTCAGGTTAAAACATTAAAATAAACTGATAATATTTTCAAAAGGAGCTTATATTTTAAGCTCTTTTTTTTATCAGCTTATTTAACTTAGCCCTTAACCAGCTTCCGGATGTTACCTGGCCGGCTTTATCCAGTAAATTAAGTGCGTCAATTGCATCATCAACATTACCGTTTGTCCGTGCTTTAAGGAGCTTTGCATATATAACCAGCGAGCTGCTTATTTGTGTTTTAAAATAATCGGATAGTTCTGAGGATGATGTAAGATAGTGCCTGTAAGTATCCACCAGGGAAAATGCCTGTTCAAAAAGCTC
>JAPUEV010000352.1 GCA_027492415.1 Ignavibacteria bacterium | reverse complement strand
ATAAATCAGACCTGAAGTCTGAATCGTTTACAGAATTGAACAGGATCGTAAAATTCCTTACTGATAACCCGGATGTTAAGATCGAAATTTCTGCCCACACTGATTCAAAAGGCGGCGATGATTATAATTTAAATCTTTCACAAAAACGGGCTGAAACCGTTTTGCAATACCTTTCATCAAAAGGAATCGACCCCACAAGGCTTATCGCAAAAGGCTATGGTGAAGCTGTTCCGATTGGCGATAATAATACAGAAGAAGGTATGGCAAAGAATCGCAGGGTCGAAATGAAAGTATTAAATTAATTTTAGTTTTTGTCATACCTGCGAAGGCAGGTATCCAGACATAAATCATAAACTTAACATTAAGCTATTAATGCAGTGAACTTTTCCTTTATTTTATAATAGAATGGGATTATTGCTTTTGGAATTGAAAATCGATAACCTTTTAATTAAAAAGTTGCGTATTTTAGTGCTGCTGCAAAAACCAAAAACTAAACAACTGCATTATTTTTAATTTCACATCACAAATAAGGATCTCACTCTTCTATTTTGTCATCGTTGCGGCAATAGGTACATTCTTAAGGATGAAATTCGTATATCCTGTTGAACTGCTTAACTTTGAAAATACCCTGCACTCACACTCACATTTTGCGATACTTGGCTGGCTTTATAATGCTTTATATATAGCGATTGTTTATACATATGTAAGGGATCCCTTAAAACAAAAAAAGTACAATATCCTTTTTTGGATAACACAGGTATCAATAATCGGTATGCTCCTAACGTTTGCATGGCAGGGATATGCGGCGTATTCAATTACATTTTCAACAATGCATATTTTATGTTCATATGCATTCATATTTTTTGTACTTAAGGATATTTTTGTAATTAAAAAGGAAACACTTTCGCTGAAATTCATTTATGCTGCACTGTTTTTCCTGTTCCTTTCATCTTTGGGTCCGTGGGGTTTGGTTGTAGTGGTTATACAGGGTCTTGGTGGAACTGACCTTTACAAACAGGTTATATATTTTTATCTTCACTTCCAGTATAACGGCTGGTTCGTATTTGCTGTGGTAGGCTTGTGGCTTAAATATTTTGAAGATCACGGCGCGAAGTATAAAGAAGGTGCTGCTTCAATTTCATTTCATCTTTTATTCTTTGCAACATTAGGCGCTTATTTCCTTTCATTGCTCGGATTCAATATACCTTCATCGCTTAAGTTTGTTGGTATTGCATGTGCATTTTTGCAGCTGAACGGCATCAGGTACCTGTATATCCTTTTATTCAAAAATGAAGTCAAGATATTCCAAAATGCAGGAAAATTGCCTCAGTTATTTTTCAGGTTCAGCTTCTTTATGCTATTTATAAAATTCCTGATGCAGCTTGTTTCAGCATTGCCCAAAATCGGGGATGCTGCATTTATCAGCAGGGAAGTTACTATTGGATTCATTCATTTAGTGATGCTTGGTGTAATTTCTGCAGGGGTGCTTGGCTGGTTAACAATGAATAATTTGCTGAATTCGCAGAATAAATTGCTCATGTACGGGTCTTATATTTTTCTTGCGTCATTTATGGTAAGCGAAATGCTCCTATTCTATCCTGCGCTTGTGCTGTGGTTTGGCATTTCGGGAATTGCTGATTATGTTTCGTATTTATTCTACCTCTCCATTGGAATGCTTACAGGAATAATACTGATTTTTATTTCATCTTTGAATAGATCAAATCTCCCCAATAACCTGCCTTAAATGATACTCCATATGCACTAAATAATCTTCAATAAGCCATAACAGTGTTTTATCAAGCTCTCCTTCACGGAAAGCCGCATTACCAAGCTCACATATTACAGCAAGCTTATCTTCGGGAATATTTGATATTATCTGTATTATCTGTTTATTTACAGCTATCCAGTAGGTGAGCACATCATCTGTTTTCATTTCATTATAATGGTTTAAACTCACCCATTCATCCTGGCCATAAGGTACAACCATGAACGGCTCATCTTCAAACTGTGCCCTTATGAACCGGCTTAAATTGTTTATTGCGGAGTCACACAAATGCCCGAGTATTTCCTGCTTTGACCATTTGCCTGGTGCCGGCTTATTAGTAAGCTCAACTTCCGGAATTTCTTTTATCTTTCCCGGTATTTCATTTACCAGGTAATTCAGCCTGTTAATTGTGTTATATAATACGTTCATAAAGTCATTTATTTTTTTTGGTTGTATCAGTAACACTTATACCAAGAAATAAAGATACACAATCAGGATGCTTATCCTTAACATATTCTGTAAACTGGTACCTGTAATCTTTATTATCGCTTGACTTTAGCTCAAGCTTTTCCAGGCTTTCAAGGCATGGCAGCATTTCTGCCGCTTTAACTTCAAATGAATCCTTGTAAATCCTTCGTGTTGCAGTATCTGTGGCATTCTGCATCTTATTCTGGAACTTTGTCAACGGCTCCATGCAACTGCAAATAGATGCAATTGCCTTACGTTCATCTTTGCTTAGCATAGAATATTTATCTTCGCTGGATGAACAGCCCCAGATATACGCGAATATTAACGCAAATAAAACTAGACTTTTTCGCACATAACCTCCATAAATTCTGTGTATTTAAGCTGTTAATAATCTTCTTTGATAATTTATCTGTCCTACGTGATAGCCCAAATGCAGTGCAAGCCTTACAAGTGCATCGTAAATTGCCTGGTCTTCACCATGTGATGCCTCGGGGAACGGGTCTATCAGGTCGTCATCTGTCAGCGCGTCAAGTATCGGAAGTACTATCCCGGAAGTTTCTTCTATTTCTTTCAGAAGCTCTGCTTTGGCAATATTCTTCTTCGAAAATTCCAGGTCCCGCTCTCTGACAAATCCATTCTTGCCGATTACCGCGCCGATATTATGTTTTAAGTTCCCGCATATATGAAGTGCCAGGTTACCGGGTGAGTTCTTTATATCACCTGAAAGCTTCCAAATGTCAGCTTCGTTATCATACTGCGAAATTTCATTTAAAAGGTTTTCTAAATATTTTTGATACTGGGTTGTAATATATTTCATATATTTTATTTAATTGTAACGTTATTCTGTGCCATTTTTATCAAACCATTTTAAGCAGCCATAGTATATAAACCAATGCCAGTATAAAAAATACTATTGTCATCGCCAGCCTGAACTTAAATCCCGGTCTTAATTCCCCGGGAGGTGTTTCATCAAATTTAGTACTCATATTATTAACTTTAATTAAATTTAACCGGCTTTTCTTGCCTGTTTGTTGCCTTCATTGCTGTTCTCTATTATTCCTACTACCTGCATCCATTTATGTTCCGGCAGGGTCTCAATTTTCATCCCAAGCCTCTTTAATACTGCCATAGAAGGATTGTTATACAGGTGCGTAATTCCTACTATCCTGCTTAGTTTCAGCTTATCAAAGCCATAATCAATCAGCGCTTTTGCTGCTTCGTGGGCAAAGCCCCGGCACTGGTAATGTGAAGATATTGCGTAGAATACCCCAACTTCGGGGTAATTCTGTTCAGTTTCCTTAGCGTCTGCAATATAGCGGTAATAGGGAAGAAGTCCTAGCGGTGCAAGCACAGGCACAAATCCGCATGTTCCTATCAGCTGCAGGCTATCCTTCAGCACTATTGCATGGTCACCGTACGGGGGATTCAGCAGCATCCTGTTCTGTTCATATCCCTGAATGGTCCAGTCCAGCCACTTTTTCCTCTGTCCAATTGATGAATCCTGCTGAAGCGAATCAATGAATTTCAGCTCTACATCAAGTATTCGGTATATCTCACCAAGATCAGCAGGGCGAAACTCCCTGATAATAAGTCTTTCTGTTACTATTGGTTTCATATATTATTAACGTTGTGCAAATTACAAAAATATTGAACAATGAACAATGAGTAATGTACAATTAACAATTAGCAATGTTCAATATTCAATGATCAATTATTTATTAATAATGAGTAATCTGATATATTTGTTCCGCCTCTGTAACTGCTATAGTGTACTCTTCTGATAAATTATAGAATCATTTTTAAACATTATTAACCATTATTTTCGATTAACGCAGAAGTATTGATTGTACTTTTATTTTTAAAGGAAATTTTATCCGATTTTTAATTATTTTACATAATGTTAATGAACTTCGGTAAAAAATTCCCTGCTTTGCTTGCAGTACTGCCTTTAGCCGGGGGAATCATCCTCAGCAATTTCCTGCATTTTAACCTGGCATTTCTTCCGGAGTGGCTCTTTATTTCAATTCTAATCTCGCTAGGCTGCTTTATCGCCGTTCTGTATCCCAAAACAGCAAAGGGCGAGCTATTCCTGTTCCCGTATTTAATGCTTATCCTTTTTTTTGGGATTTTTTCCTTCCAGTACCGTTATTACAAAAGTGACACTGATAACATCACATTAAAAATAAAGGGAAGTGTGAGCAATTCTGTGATAAAAGGTACCATTGTTGAACAGCCTGATGGCAATGAGGAAAGGCTGCGTTTTCTTATTGAAGTTACCTCACTTAATGATTCACCCGCAAACGGGAATGTACTTGTTTCAGTCTATAAAAATAAGTTCAAAGAAGATGAATTTAAAAAACTAAGCTATGGTGATCTTGTTGAAGTAAAAGGAAAGATCGAAGAACTGCCGCATGAAAAGAACCCCGGTGAATTTGACTATGGCAGATATCTTAAGCTCCACGGAATTGACGCTGTTTTCAGCTCCTATGGCTTTGAAAATATTTCGCTCACAGGTCACAACAACCCCAATTTCTTTGAATCATCTGTAATTATTCCCGTTAAAGAGTATTCCATTAAAATAATTGATGAACAGATTGAGGGGCAGGAAGGGGAGTATCTTAAAGGGCTCTTGCTTGGTGAAAAGAGCAATATCTCCGGGGAAATGAAGCAGAACTTTATTAATGCCGGGGTAGCGCATATTATTGCTGTCTCAGGACTTAATGTAGCATATGTAATTCTGATTTTATGGGGAATTCTTATCTTCATACCAATTAAGTATTCATTTAAGGTTTTTATCACAATTGCATGTCTGTTGTTCTATATGGATCTTACCGGAAATTCTCCCTCAATTGTAAGAGCGGTAATTATGGCATCAATATTCCTTATCGCCCAGCTTGCAGAACGTAAACCGAACAGCTATAATATAATATCCTTTGCAGCCTTAGTAATACTTGTTATCGATCCAAGGCAATTATTTGATGCCGGCTTTATTCTTTCGTTCTCTGCGCTGCTTTCACTTGTGATAATTTACCCTGTGATCAATAAATGGCTGAATAATATTGTATGGTACAATAATTTAAATGATAAAAGGCTTCCTGTAAAAGCATTCAAAGGTACCGTTTCACTTTTTACAGGTACACTTGCAGCGCAGCTAGGAACTCTGCCGGTAACAGCTGTAATGTTTAAAAAAATATCAATTGTCTCTCTTGCCGCCAACCTGTTTGCCATTCCGCTATCCAATATTTCGCTTGCCATCGGATTTATTATGGTACTCGTTTCGCCGCTTTCTGTTTGGGCAGCATCAATATTTGCATCGGTTAACTCAGCGCTGCTTTATTTGCAGATACTCCTTATTGAGCTTTGCGCTAAATGGGATTATTCATTTGTAGAAACGTACTACGTTGATTCCATCATGTTCATTTTCTATTATATCATCCTTGTATTAATATTAACAGTAAGCTTGAAAAATTATAAGTTCAGGATAGCTGCTGTATTCCTGTTGGTTATAAATTTCATCGTATGGAAGGATGTATCATCTAAAACCAATGAGGCTGAAATTACTTTCCTATATACTGGCGCATCTAACAGCACACTCATCAAAATGCCGGGCGGCTCATCGGTTA
>JAPUEV010000351.1 GCA_027492415.1 Ignavibacteria bacterium | reverse complement strand
ATACATACAGCCCTATATGCTTAAAATATTCTGCTTTAGTGTTATCCCTGTTGAACGGGATAACACTTCTGGAAAAATATAAAGCATTGCCATCCTTATCACTTACTGCTTTAACTGCATTATGATTACTAATTTCTTTTTTATCTGTAATTTTAAAACATAAAGTTGAAATATTTAAACGAATGTCTGTAATTAATGGTTCTATTGCTTTATCAACATTTCCGGGATCAATCATAGGTTCATCGCCCTGAATATTAACAACAATATCGCACCTGATTTTCCTTACAGCTTCGCCAATTCTATCAGTACCGCTTTTATGAGCTTTAGATGTCATAACAGCATTGCCGCCAAAATTAATAACTGAATCAAATATTCTCTTATCATCAGTTGCAACCATAACTTCAGTTATAAGCTTTGCCTTCAGGCATCTTTCGTAGACGTGCTGTATCATCGGTTTACCGTGTATCATTGCAAGGGCTTTTGCAGGCAGGCGGGTTGAGCCATACCTTGCGGGAATGACTCCAATTATAGTTAATTCTTTTTTGCTTTTTGCCTTTTTGCTTTTCACTTATTTATCAAGAACTTTTGGCACCTTAAAGAAATTCTCAGTTTTCTCCGGCGCATTCTTTAAAGCTTCCTCTTTTGTCAGGCATACTTCAGAAACATCTTCCCTGAACACATTTTCAGTATCATTGATATTCTCAAGCGGCTTAACGTCATCAAGCCCGGGTATCTGGTTTATTGTATCAATATAACCCAATACTTCGTTCATTTCACCCTGAAGCTTTGTTTTCTCTTCTTCTGTGAATTTCAGCTTTGCTAGCTTCGCAATTTTCTCTACATCTTTTATTGTTACTGACATAATTGTTTGTTTTTGATAGCACAGATATTTGTTAGACCTGTGCTTCATTATCATTGCTTTAAATCACAAATATCAATTGGTGACTAAAGTCCCTTAATTGGGGTTACCCAACCTCCGCTCTAAAGAGCGGGGCTAACCATGTTGTTTGTTTTTATTATTAGTGGCACAGACATTCCTGTCTGTGTTACTATTTTTGTAGTGTTTTCATATTCTTGATTACCGTATCTCTAATCTCACTTAGCAGCTCTTTATCTTTCCTGTACTGAACAGGCTTTCCTATCACCATATTCACAACACCCGGCTTAACTCTTGCTGAACCAATAGGCATTATTTCAAATGTACCATCAAGAGATACAGGAACTATATCAGCCTTTGCTTTATCTGCTAGAAAGAACATGCCGCGCTTGAACTCCCCAACACTGCCATCGGTTGTCCTTGTGCCTTCCGGGTATATCACCACAGATTGCCCCCGCCTTACCCGCTCTGCTGCTTTATCAAGTGATCTCATTGCATTGCGTATATTGCCCCTGTCCAGTGAAACAAATCCCGCGCAGTACATCGCCCACCCTAAAATTGGCACACGGTTTATCTCTTTTTTATATATCATCCGCACGTTATCAGGCAGCTTTGCAAGCTGAACAAATATATCCATATAGCTGGCGTGGTTTGATATATATATCAATCCTTTGGAAGCATCGATATTTTCAGCTCCCTGCACATTTACCTTAATACCATATATAAAAAGAACAACGTTTGTCCACACTTTCATTAAGGGATTGGACAGTTTATTGCGGTAATCGAAAGGATATATTAATATAGATAAAATGGCTACAAGCAATGAATAAAGGATCACAATAAAATTTTTTATCAGCCACATGTTTACAAAAATACAAAAATATTTCCTGTGAAAATATACTGTGAAAATAAGATGTATATTTTTATATCCTGCAATAATAGCTGTTTAATATTTAGGGATAAATTTATAAACTTTTTCATATACTTTTTTTTGGTATATTCGTATCTAACCTAATAGCCACTAATAGTAACTCGCGGCTAGTAAATCAACAATAATTGAAACAAAAACAAAAAGTATATCTTCGTTTAGCTAACGGTAAAACCTTTGCGGGATATAGTTTCGGAAAATACGGCAATTCCGATGGAGAAGTGGTATTTACCACGGGAATGACCGGCTACCCTGAATCATTGACCGATCCGTCATATTCAGGACAAATACTTGTTTTTACATATCCTTTGATAGGGAATTACGGAATTCCCAGGTTTTACAGGGATGATACTGCCAAAACCATACAGGATAGCTTTGAATCGGGCAGGATACAGGTTCGGGGAATGATAATTTCCAATTACAGCTTTGAATACAGCCATTTTGATGCCGCAGGCTCGCTTCACATGTGGCTTAAGGAAAACGATATCCCGGGCATCTACGGTATTGATACCCGTGAGCTGACTAAAACGCTGCGTACCACGGGAGTTATGCTTGGCAGAATTACCACCGAGCCGGGTGAAGATATTACCGATATTATTGATCCAAATGAAACTGATCTTGCAGGAATGGTTGGGGTTAAAGAGCCCGTGATATACTCACCAAAGAAAAAGAACCCGAAGAAAATTCTGCTGATTGATTGCGGCGTAAAGAATAACATAATACGCAACTTTGTTAGCCGCGGAGCTGAAGTTATACGCGTACCGCTTGCGTACGACCCGAATACATCTGAATATGAATTTGACGGAATATTTGTTTCAAACGGTCCCGGTGACCCCAAAATGTGTACTGCTACAATTGATAATTTAAAAAGATCGTTCTCGCTGAATAAACCTATTTTTGGAATTTGTCTCGGCAGCCAGATACTTGGACTTTCAGCAGGCGCGGATACATATAAGCTTAAGTTCGGGCACAGGTCACAAAACCAGCCATGCATTGAAGTTGGCGGGCACTGTTACATTACATCACAAAACCACGGCTACGCTGTTGATACAAAAACACTTCCGGCTGAGTGGTCTGAGTGGTTCATTAACAATAACGATGGCACAAACGAAGGCGTAAAGCATAATTCAAAACCGTTCTTTGCAGTACAGTTCCACCCTGAGTCATCTCCGGGTCCGAATGATACAGCATGGCTGTTTAATAAGTTTATTGACTTAATTTAAAGATTAATCAGATTATTCAAATTTATCAAATTAAAAAATGAAGTTTAATAGATTTGAAGAAATTGATGTTTGGAAGTTATCCCGAAATCTGGTGAAGGAGATTTATACAATATCTGATAATCCTGCTTTTTCAAAGGATTTTGGTTTAAAGGATCAAATCAGAAGAAGCGCTGTATCAATTCCCAGCAACATAGCTGAGGGCTATGAAAGAAAGTCTAATACTGAGTTTGTGAGATTTCTATATATTGCTAAGGGCTCAGCTGGTGAGGTAAGAACACAATTATATTTGGCAAAAGATCTAAATTATATTAACGAAGAAAATTTTAATAACCTTTTAAATAAAGCAGAGGAAATTTCAAAAAGTCTGTCAGGTTTTATTAAGTACCTTCATTCAACAATCTGATAAATTTGATGAATTTTACAAATTTGACTAATCCCATAGATAAAATATTACTCCTTGGTTCAGGCGCGCTTAAGATAGGCGAAGCCGGTGAGTTTGATTATTCCGGCTCACAGGCCATCAAAGCGCTCAAAGAAGAAGGCAAGAAGGTTATTCTTGTGAACCCCAACATTGCAACTGTGCAGACGGATATCGATCTTGCTGATAAAGTATACCTGCTGCCTGTAAATCCTTACTTTGTTGAACAGATAATAAAGAAAGAAAAACCAGAAGGCATACTGCTTGGATTTGGTGGACAAACCGCGCTTAACTGCGGACTTGAGCTCAACAGGCTTGGCATCTTAAAGAAATATAATGTACAGGTGCTTGGTACGCAGGTTGATTCAATTAACAAGACAGAAGACAGAGAGCTTTTTGTAAAAGAGCTTAATAAGATAAAAGTACGAACCCCTATCAGCAAAGCTGTAAGAAGTGTTAAAGAAGGCCTTAAAGCTGCTAAGGAAGTCGGCTACCCGGTTATATTAAGGGCTGGGTTTACACTTGGCGGACTTGGTTCCGGTTTTGCTAATAATGAAAAAGAGATCACCAAAGCATTACAGGAAGCTTTTTCATACTCTCCCCAGGTATTGATAGAAGAGGACCTTCGCGGATGGAAGGAAATTGAGTATGAAGTTGTCCGCGATTCATCGGATAACTGTATTACTGTCTGCAACATGGAAAACTTTGACCCGCTGGGCGTACATACCGGTGAAAGTATCGTAATAGCGCCTTCTCAGACCCTTTCAAACGCTGAGTATCACCAGCTTCGTGATATATCAATCAAAACAATAAGGCATTTTAAGATAATGGGTGAGTGCAACATACAGTTTGCGCTTAATCCAAAGTCAGTTAGCGAGACAGGTGAGTTTGATTACCGCGTGATTGAAGTTAACGCAAGGCTTTCACGTTCATCAGCTCTGGCATCCAAGGTAACAGGCTACCCGCTGGCTTATATTGCAGCAAAATTATCGCTGGGTTATAAATTAACTGAGCTTAAAAACTCAATTACCAAACAAACATCTTCATGCTTTGAGCCCGCATTAGATTACGTTGCTCTTAAAATCCCAAGGTGGGATCTGGCTAAATTTCCCCGTGTTGAAGAAGAGATCGGCAGCAAGATGAAATCCGTAGGCGAGGTTATGGCTATCGGCAGAAGCTTCCCTGAAGTGCTGCAAAAAGCAATAAGGATGCTGCAGGTTGGCAAGTTCGGGCTAGTACTTAATACTTCCAGAACACAGACCATCAAAGAGGATATCATAACACCAACTCCCAGAAGATTATTTGCAATATCACGCGCTTTACGGGATGGCTACTCGGTTGATGAAGTGCATAACATGTCCAAAATTGATAAGTGGTTCCTTTACCAGATTAAGAATATTGATGATTTCAGGAAACTGGCATCTGATAAGGATGAAATTACCGCGGACTTCCTGCTTGAAGCAAAAAAGCTTGGTTATTCAGATAAGCAAATAGGGTTGTTGGCAGGCACTGATGAAGATGAGATAAGGAAGATAAGAAAATCACTCGGTGTTTTGCCTGTATTCAAGCAGATAGATACACTTGCCGCAGAATATCCCGCGGAAACAAATTACCTGTACTCAACATATCACGGTGATACCAATGATATTGAAGAGACCAAAGAAACCGATGAAAAGAAAATTATGATCCTGGGTTCGGGACCATATAAAATAGGCTCTTCGGTTGAGTTTGACTGGTGCTGCGTTACTACAGCTAAGATCCTGCGCAAGCTTGGCTATAAAGTTGTAATGGTTAATTATAACCCTGAAACTGTAAGCACAGATTATGATATCTGCGATAAGCTTTATTTTGAAGAGCTGAGCCTTGAGCGTGTGCTTGATATATATGAATTTGAAAAGCCAAAGGGTATTATCATTTCAATGGGCGGGCAGATACCAAACAACCTTGCATTAAAGCTTCATGAAAACAATGCATGGATACTTGGTACCTCACCGCACTCAATTGATAAATGCGAAGACAGGAATAAATTTTCTTCTATATTAGACAGGCTTGAAATTGACCAGCCTGTTTGGCAGGAGCTTGCCGAGGTAAAACAGGCTAAGAAATTTTCAAATAAGATAGGTTACCCGGTGCTTATCCGTCCTTCATACGTTCTTTCAGGTACTGCAATGAAGGTTTGCAACGATGACAGGTCACTTGAGGAATACATAAAAGAACATGCGCAGATATCAAAGGATCACCCAGTTGTAATATCAAAGTTTGAAGAAGGCGCCAAGGAAATTGAAATCGACGGTGTGTGTCAAAATGGCGAGCTGATAATTTATGCTATCAGCGAGCATGTTGAAAACGCGGGAGTTCACTCCGGTGACGCAACTCTTGCAATACCTCCTCAGAAGCTTTACTTTGAAACTGTCCACCAGGTTAAGCGTATCACAAA
>JAPUEV010000350.1 GCA_027492415.1 Ignavibacteria bacterium | reverse complement strand
CTTGCACGGCTTAACCTTGATTTCACCGCTGAGAGGCTGTTCTCATTCTGAATAGCTGTAATTTCCTCAATTGAAAAATCCGCTATCTCAAAAAGCAGTATTGCTGCGCGTTCCTTCTTTGAAAGCCTTGAAAGAGCTCTGTTGAGTATAATCCTGCTTTCAGTCTGCTCAGCTCTGTCATACACATCCGGAATATCTTCTGTAAAGCTGTTGTTATCATCTAACGGCAGAAATTTTTTCCAGAAGTGTTTCCTGATGGAAGAATAAAATGTTGTTGTTATTATTTTAAAGAACCACGAACGAAATTTAGCTGTATCCTTTAAGCTTGTAAAGTTTTCAAGCGCTTTTAAAAATGACTGCTGCAGTACATCTTCAGCATCATCGGCTGACCATGTTGCGCACAGCGCCCTTGAATACTTCAAGGCATCATTGTAATGCGGTTTTAACAGTTCGGTAAATTGATTTGTATCCGTTGTCATTCTATAGAATAATGTAATTACTGATAATATGATGCACAAGCCGGCTTAAAAGTCGCAGGTTCTGTTATTTTATTTAAAAATATATAAAAATTGATATTTTTGAACAAATTTTAATCTCAATAATTTCATAAAATTACGTTATTTTTGGGATTATACAAACCAAATAAGCAGTAAAAATATGAGCGCAAAGCGTATACTTTGTTTCGGTGACTCCATTACATGGGGGTATGATCCTGTTAATGATATAAGGTACAGCTATGAAGATACATGGCCAGGGGTAATGGAAACTATGCTTGGCAGCAATTACCGGGTAATTACCGAAGCGCTGACCGGCAGAACAACCTGCTGGGATGTACCCTTTGCGCCGTACCGCAACGGTAAGGAATACCTCCCCATGCTGCTGGAATCACACTCGCCTTTGGACCTTGTCATAGTAATGCTTGGCGTTAACGACCTGATGGATGTGGTCGGCAAAACTGCAGAAGAATCTTCATGGGGTCTTATATCCCTGGTTCGCGAAATACTTACACCTCTTTTTGGCGGTAAGCCGCCGGCGCTGCTTATAATATCACCGCCCGTTCTGGGTGAGCTTTCGGAATTCAATGAAATAGGGTTCAAAGATAAAATTGCTGAATCAAAAAAACTGCCGGGGCTCCAGAAAGCAGTAGCTCATGAGGCAAAAGCCGCTTACCTCGATTCAAACGATTTCATAAAAGTCTCAAAAGCAGACGGCGTGCATCCTGATTCCAATGAGCTGAGGAAGTTAGGCGAAGCAATAGCCAAAAAAGTAATTGAAATGAAAATATGACAAGCTATAATATAAATGAGCTTAAAGAGCTTATGGTCATTCCCGGGGTAGGGAAATCAATTGCACGTGATCTGATAGATATCGGCATTCATAAAGTATCTGATCTTAAAAATAAGGATCCTGAAATACTTTATAATAAATCCAATATTAAAAGGGGAGTGGTGCAGGATAGATGCCTGCTCTATGTGTTCAGGTGCGCGGTTTATTTTGCTGAAACCAAAAAGCCAAACCCCGAAAAGCTGAAGTGGTGGAACTGGAAGGATAAAAAGTGAACAGGCGGAAAAGGAATTTCTACAGGAATCTTGCATTCAATTTGATATTCTGTGTTGCCGCCGCTCTGCTGTTTGTTGTGTTCAGGTTCTTTGGTACTTTTGATTTTGAAAATAAGGGAATGCCGATATCTTCAATTCATCTTATGCACGCATTTCTTGAGGGTTTAGCTGTAGGTATATTGAACGGGTTTGTAATAAGCATAATTGACCTGCTTGTTGATACCGATAAATTTAAAAGACACTCTTTCAGGTATACAATAATTTTCAAAAGTATTGCTTATTGTTTTTCCATTGCTGTAAGTGTGGTTTTAATATTCGGTTTAAATGATCTTTTAATGGGCAGACAGGAAATAACCGTTAATGCTGATCCTGAGATCGGTAACCAAATGACACGGATGTATATAATTGCCGTTTCAGTATATATAATATTACTGAATATATTAATAAACCTGCTGAAGGAAGCTGATAAAAAATTCGGTCCCGGTATTATGTTAAAGCTTTTTTCCGGCAGGTATTACCACCCGGTTATTGAAGACAGGATATTTATGTTCCTGGACCTGAAGGCATCTACTACAATTGCTGAAAAGCTTGGGCATATAAAATACAGCCGGCTGGTGCAGGATTGCTTCTATGATATTACCGATATTGTTGAAAAATATAAGGCTGAAATATACCAGTATGTGGGCGATGAAATTGTGCTTTCCTGGGAAACACCCATAGGCATTGAAAATGAGAACTGCTTCAGGTTTTATTTTGATTTCAGCAAAAAGCTTGAAGGTAGATCTGAATATTACAACAAAACATATAACGTTGTTCCGGAATTTAAAGCCGGCATAAACTGCGGTACGGTGACTGTTTGCGAGATAGGCGAAATTAAAAAGGATATTGCGTATCACGGAGACGTGCTTAACACCGCTTCAAGGATTCAGGGTCTGTGCAATACATACAATAAACAGGTACTGATATCAGAAATGCTGAACAAAATTATGCCTAAGGAAAAATATTTTAACCGTGAGCTGATAGGTGAGATTACATTAAAAGGAAAAGAAAAACCCGTGGGTGTATATAGCCTGGAAATGATCTGAAGCAGCATCAAAATTAACAATTCATTTTTATATTTCTGTATTTAACTGTAATAAAAATGAGCAAAAGAAAAAAAGAAATAATCTTCAACCTTATCGCCTGGCTGATTGCCGGCAATCTCTTCGTAATATTCCGTTTTTTCGGGATGTATGATTTTGACCAGTACTTTATCCTTAAGAAGCCTGTTGAAATGGGTTTAATGTTCCTTGAAGGCAATGTGATTTCGCTTGTTAACGGACTCCTTCTCTCACTCGTCGATATGCTCCTGGATACCCCTAAATTCAAACGCAGGTCATTCAGGTCTATTCTGCTGGTTAAAAGCGCTGCATATGTTGTGACAATGTTCATTTCAATTGTATCTATTTTTGTGCTGCATGGCTGGATTATAAGCCGGGAAAACAATTTAATGTACAGCATAAATTATACATTACAAAGCAAGTACACGATAGCTTTGTTCCTGTACGGGGCGTTTATAAGCCTGCTGATAAACTTCTTAAAAGAGGTAAATAAAAAATTCGGACCCGGTATCATGGTTAAGCTTTTTTCAGGAAGGTATTACAATCCCAGGGTAGAAGACAGGATATTCATGTTCATAGATCTGAAAGCCTCAACCACGCTCGCAGAAAAGCTTGGACACCTGCGCTACAGCAGGCTTATTCAGGATTGCTTCTATGATGTGACAGAAGTTGTGGCTAAACATAAAGCAGAAATTTACCAGTATGTAGGTGATGAAATTGTGCTTACATGGGAGCTTGAAAAGGGCATAGAAAATGATAATTGTTTTAAGTTCTTCTTTGAGTTCAAAAAGAAGCTGGAGTCATTCAGCATCTATTACAAGGAAAAATACGGCATTGTGCCTGTATTCAAAGCAGGCATGAACTGCGGCTCGGTAACTGTGGCTGAAATTGGCGAGCTGAAGAAAGAAATAGCATACCACGGAGACGTGCTTAATACTGCTTCAAGGATTCAGGATAAATGCAATGAATACGAAAAACAGCTTTTGATATCGGGTAACATGTATAAGAAAATGCCGCGTACCGGATTTTTTAACATCCAGCTCATCGGCGAAATTCTGCTTAAAGGAAAAATACAACCGGTCGGTATTTACAGCGTTGAAAGAAAATAATGGAATTTATTTATTCTTTCTGATTAAATCCCTATTTTTGTAATGCCCTCTGAATTAAATTCATTTTATTCCCATGAAAAAATCTTCTGTTCTATTCTTTACATTAGGCGCTGGTCTCTTTACCGGCTTATTGCTGATCGTCATATTATTCCAGCTAATGGGTTTCACCATTACCGATAGGGTTGTAATGGAAACTTCTCAGGGTGATTATATAAAATATAATTCAATGGATCCATATACAGTCAGCATAATAAAACAAACCCAGCCCTTAAGCTCAAACTATATTATTTTGATATCAGGCAAGGGTAATAAAAATTACGGTCATGTTGTAAATTATATCGATCCCGCGCCATTAAGCGATGAGGAGATCAAAAAAACACACGTGATTTGGAACAACGAAGGCATTGAAATGACATTTCCAATGGGACATAAGCTATACATTCCAAAAGAAAGGTTTATTGGCGGAAGGTAGTGCTTCAGTACTCCGGAGTTATCCCCATATTATAGAACATAAATGACCACAGGTCAGTCTGCTCATTTATCAGCTTGTACACAGGTCGGCCAAAACCATGGCCTGCCTTTGATTCTATCCTGATCAAAATCGGATTACTGCCTTTATACTCCTTCTGCAGTGTAGCTGCATATTTGAACGAATGCGAAGGCACCACCCTGTCATCATGATCTGATGTTATTACCATTATTGCAGGATATTTTTTATCCGCTGAAATATTATGCAGCGGCGAATACTTCAGGATATACCTGAACATTTCCTCATCATCGCTTGAGCCGTACTCCTTTACCCATGCCGCGCCAATAGAAAACTTCTGGAACCTCAGCATATCCATAACCCCGACAGCAGGAAAGGCTGCACGGAATAATTCCGGACGCTGGTTAAGCACTGCGCCAATGAGCAAGCCGCCGTTTGAGCCGCCGCCAATTGCAAGCTTAGCCGGGTTGGTATATTTTTCCTTTATCAGATATTCTGCCGCAGCAATGAAATCATCGAAGACATTCTGTTTGTTCTTAAGCATTCCCCCTTCATGCCACCTTTCGCCGTACTCGCCGCCGCCCCTGATGCACGGCATTGCGAATACTCCCCCTGATTCCATCAGCACTATCCGTGAATCTGAAAATACAGGGTTCATGCTTATATTAAAGCCGCCGTAACTGTAAAGGTATACCGGGTTATCGCCTGTCAGCTTAAGTTCCTTCTTGTGAGCCAGGAACATCGGAATAACTGTGCCGTCTTTGCTTTTGTAAAATACTTTCTTTGTAATAAATCTGCCCGGGTCAAAATTTACTACCGAGCGCCGGAACATCTCCGAAGTATTTTCTGCTATATTATAAATATAAATTTCAGGCGGTGAGGTAAGTGATTCAAATGTATAGAATACTTCAGTCTCATTATTTTTGCTGCAGTGAAATCCTGTAACAGTTCCAACCCCTGGTAAATTTACGTCACATATGTGCTCACCGTTCAGTGTAAACACACTTACTTTATCCGTTACATCAACCATATATGTTGCCAGTATCTTCCCTGAGGTTATGCAAATATTACTCAGTGTGTTTTCAGCTTCGGGCAATACCGATACTGCGGGTTTATCTAAATTACCGGCATCTATCCTGATGATACTGCCATTGGGTGAATTATCAGTGGTAAAAAGGTAAATTTCATTTTCGTAATTCTGTATATAATAAGTGTGTGATTCAAAGCTGTCATCTGTTAAAGGTACAAATTTCCCGTCAAGCGTTCCGGTCAGGTTTGCAAATAACTGCAGCCCCTTTTTTCCAAGCTCGCTTACATTCAGGAATACAAACCTCTCATCCTCAGATGAAGAAAGCCAGAACGATCTCTGCGGATGCTCAGGGTCGCTGTGGATTAAAATATCATCACTTTGCATTGTGCCAAGCCTGTGATAATATACCATCTGGTTCTGGTTAAGCGATGTATATTTATTCCCTGTCTCTGATCTTTCATACTTATTATAAAAGAAACCATCTTTGAACCAGTTAGCCCCTGAAAACTTTACCCATTCTATCTTATCAGGCAGCAGTTCCTTTGTTTCTATATCCATTACATAAATATCCAGCCAGTCAGAGCCGCGTGTTTTGTCTGTGTTTGCCC
>JAPUEV010000349.1:1499-5926 GCA_027492415.1 Ignavibacteria bacterium | reverse complement strand
TTGTGATATCTTAGTTCATAACTGTGCCAGGTTGTATCAGCGCCTAAATAATTGATTCTTTTCCATTCATTATTTATATAAATGCTAAGGTAACCTGATTCATTATTATTATAACCAACTATCCATCCTGCGTTTACCCGTTTACCGAAAATATACATTGCCCTGTAAGGTGATGAGATCTTCAGCTTGAACGAAATTGTAAAGCTGTCTGTTGAGCTTACCGGGAATTCAAGCAGGTTAAGATCATCAGTTCTTAAAAAATCTCCTTTACCGTCAAATGTCAAAAAACCGTCAACGTATGGTGAAGGCGGAATGTTTGAGTTCAAAAACGGATCGCATCCGGTCTGTGAACGGACATTTAAAGATAATACGGTAAGAAAAATAAATATAATAAAGGTTTTCATGTTGTTTCTCCTGTTTCTTACTCCCAATATTGCGGTATTAAATGACATTTTATATAACCATATACGTTAATTATTCCCCGTTTCAAAAATAGGGTATATGGTTAGCGAAGACTATACCGTAATTCTGGAAGTATTGATATCGAAAACAGTAAACTCTTGATTTATAAGATATTTGAGTATAACGTAAAGGTGTTATAGTTTAATGGTTTTTTAGACCTTAATTGCCAATTCAATTGGGCAATGGTCGCTTCCCATCACTTTTGAGTGTATTTTAGCATCTGTTACCAGGTTTCGCATTTCCTTTGATATCAGGAAATAATCTATCCTCCAACCAACGTTTCTTTCCCTCGAGCGTGTGATCTGATCCCAATAAGTATATTGCGCAGGCTTATCGTTAAATTCACGGAAGATGTCTATATATCCCATGTTTATGATGGTATCTATCCATGCACGTTCTTCCGGCAGAAATCCTGTATTCTTTGAGTTTTCCTTCGGGCGGGCAAGATCAATTTCCTTATGAGCAGTATTAAAATCACCGCAAATAATAATGTTCTTCTGCTTCTTGCGTTTTTTTTCTATGTTAAAGAATAACTCATTGTAGAAATCAAGCTTATACTTAACTCTTTCGGGTCCCCTGCCGCCGTTTGGAAAATAAACATTATATAGAGTAAAATCTTTAAAATCTGTTTGCAGAACCCTGCCTTCGTTATCGTAATATGGATTGCCGAAGCCTTTCTTAAAATCTATTGGGGGAATTTTTGAATACGTGGCAACACCTGAATACCCTTTTTTCTCGGCAGAAAAGAACTCGCTCCAGCAGCCGCAGTATTTCTTTACTTCCTCATCAAGCTGTTCTGCCTGTGCCTTTGTTTCCTGCAGGCATAATATATCCGGCGATGTTTTCTTGAACCACTTCGGAAAATCCTTCTTCCATATTGCCCTTATGCCGTTTACGTTCCAGCAGAATATCCTGATATCTTTTTTTGCCATACCGATAATTAAGTCATTCTGAACTTGTTTCAGAATCTGGTTTTGATTGTAAGATAGATCCCCTTAAACAAGTTGGGGGATATTGCTTTATACTATAATTAAGCAACTATTTTATTTATTTTTATAGTGAAGCGCTAAATTAATTGTTTGCTTTCAAATTTCATAGATTAAAATTCAGGTAAACTGTATGCAAAGTATCTTTATGGATAAGAGCAAAAAGCCAGGTGAAACTGAACTAAAGAAAGCTCTCGGCAAAACTTTCCCTTACTGGAAATCACTGGAAGAATTTACATTAAAAAATGAACCTTCGGCTAAAAATGAATGGAAATTCTCCGGTGCTAAATTCGGATGGAGCTTTCGCATCAGCGATAAAAAACGTGTTATAATTTACCTGCTGCCGCGTGATGGCTTTTTTAAGACTGCTTTTGTTTTCGGTGGTAAAGCTTATGAAGAGGTTATGGCAAGTAATGTCTCCGATGAAATTAAAAAGGAACTAAAGGCTGCAAAACCGTATGCCGAAGGCAGGGGTATAAGGCTTGAGGTCAGGACCAAATCAATTATTAACGATCTTAAAACTTTGATAAAAATTAAACTGGATACCTGAGTTATATTTGCAAAAAAATAATTACATAATACTATCAGGTGCTATGGGTGCGGGTAAATCAACCGTACTCGCCAAACTTACAGAGCTTGGGTATACATGTGTTGCTGAGCCGGCACGGGAAGTCCTGGCAGAACAGCGTAAAATTGGCGGTAATGGCGTACCGGAAAAAGACCCGCAGCTTTTCATTGACCTCATGCTCGAGAAAACCATTGCGCAGTATGAAAAGTACTGCGGGAGTGATGCCGTTGTAATTTTTGACCGCGCCATGCCTGATCTTACAGGTTATGCCGACTTGCTTGGCGTTAATAACGGAAAGTATATCAATGCTTCCGGGAAATACCTCTTCAATCAAAATGTATTCATGTTCAACGGCTGGTGTGAAATTTATGTTAACGATGATGAGCGCAAAATGAGCTATGAGCTTGCGGAAAAATTCGGCATAGATGTAAAGAATATCTACACAGATTCAGGCTATACTATTCACGATGTACCAAATGTTAGCGTTGATGAAAGGGTAAAGTTTATTGTTGATAAATTATCTGAATTTACCTCTTGCTGAATCCCCGCTTTATCCCCTTAAACCCGGTCTCAAAAAAATTATTTACCAGCGCTTCCTGTTCTTCGGCTGATTTTTTTTCAATAATAGCCTCATATGTCAGTATAAGTCCCTGCCAGCCAGTATCATGCAAATGCGCGCCCTCAGGTAATTCAAGCGTATTCATCTTCCTTAATTCAGGATAAATTGTCATATACACATAAGGCAGCTCATACATCTCATCACCATTTGATACCCCTATGCCCATGAACTCATCTGTCTCGTCTATCTTCTTCCCGCTGAACCACTTGAAAGCATTATCAAAATGATGCGGCCAGAGGCATATCCCGGTTTTAACACCTTCGTTAAAAGGAATTGTTTTGTGGAATGTTTTGAGCAAGTCAGATAATTTCACGAACTGCGCAAGGAAGTCCTGCGCGTTCTTTTCATCAATTTCAATTTTTCTCACATTATTAAGCTCACCAGCGCTTATGTTTACATCAACGCCAAAATCATTCTTTAACGCTTCTAGCATTTCCGCGCAAAGTTCGCTCAATGTTTTTCCCGTAACAGCAATTGAAACATACTTTGACCTGTTATCGGCGATTTCAATACGTAATATCTCTGCATTAAAGCCAATTTCAAGCTCGTTCAGGTTATTCACAGGCGGCGTGCAGAATCCTTTGTTTACAACACTTAACCAAAGATTATCATTCTTTGCGATCGGCTGCACAAGCACTTCGCGGAACCTGCCAATTAATTCAGCGATCCCGTGAATTCGCCTTCTTGTCTTTACATACTGCTGCTCTTCTAATTCCGGAAACTGTGTCACTTTATTTTATGCCCTCTATTCTATCCTTAAATACATTGACTAACTTATAATCCACGTTGAGCTTAATAACATCACCCCAAAGCAATGAGCAGATCCTGAAAAGTTCTTTTAGGCTCACGTTACCTATTTTAATATGAATAACTTTTGGTGGTGGGATTGAAACAATAATTCTGTTAGAAAAATCAGAATCTTTAGAAATAATAGTTAGGTTGTTTGTTTTTGCATATTCCCAAACTTCCTCATCATTCATTTCATCGTTAATGTCTTTTAAGTGTTCATATTCAGGGGAATTCCAAAAAGAAAAGTAATAAGGAAGATTGACATCAATCAGAAATTTAGTCATTATACTGTTTCTTCTTTGATAATATATTGCCTGTCCAGAATACTTGCAGCAAACTTAAGACACGCATCTATATCTTCAGGCACAAGAGAAGGAAATTGTTTCAAAATATCCTCTTTGCTGTCCCCTGCTGCAAGGTACTCAAGTATGCTTTGAACGGTAATTCTCTTTCCGTTTAAAACTGGTTTACCGTTACAAATATTATCATCTATTATTATTCTGTTTGCTAATTTTGTCATAATACTAAATATACTTAATAATTCTGCTTGTAAAAACCGAAAAAGACTTTTCCGGCTCAATTATCTGTTTAACTTGAATATTTCAAGCATTTTACCTTGTCACCTGACCACCGGCATTCCTGCTGATTTCCAGTTTTCCATTCCGCCCTTAAGGTTATAGATATTTTCAAAACCCATGCCCTGCATTGTTGTTACGGCACCGGCGCTTCTGGAGCCGGATGCACAGTAAACCAGGTACGTTTTGCTCTTATCAAGCTTTTCCGCGAAACTCTTAAACCCGCCGGAGGTATAGCTTACATTCTGGGCACCTGCTATCTTATCACCTTTGAACTCAAATGCGCTTCTCACGTCAAGTATTACAACATCTTTTTCCTTAGTAAGCTCTGCAAATTTTTGCGGGTCAACATCGGCAGTTGTAGCTTTTGGTCCGCTTAAAAAGAACTTGTAAATTAATACTATTGCAGCAACAACTATTACAGCTAT
>JAPUEV010000349.1:0-1399 GCA_027492415.1 Ignavibacteria bacterium | reverse complement strand
TATTATTGAGCTCCGCTTATGCGGAGCGAAATCTACCAAAGTATGATTGAGCTCCACTTATGTAGAGCTCAATCTGCCACAGGCAGATAAATAGATCATCTTAACTGCTTTTCTTTGCCATCAAGTTAAGCGCACTGCCAACTTTGAACCAGTCAATCTGCTGTTTGTTCATGGTATGGTTAAGCATGATCTCTTCTGTTGAGCCATCTGAGTGCTTCAATGTCATTTTAACCTGGCTTCCGGGTTCAATGCCTTTTACATCAAGATTTATCATATCATCTTCCATTATCTTATCATAATCAGCTGGGTCTGCAAATGTTAAAGGCAGCATTCCCTGTTTCTTCAGATTGGTCTCGTGTATCCTTGCAAACGATTTCACAATAATTGCTTTACCGCCAAGGAAGCGCGGCTCCATTGCTGCATGCTCACGTGATGAGCCCTCGCCGTAATTTTCTTCGCCTACCACAACCCAGGGAATTCCTTTTGCTTTATATTCTCTTGCTACAACCGGCACTTCTTCGTAATTGCCTGTAAGCAGGTTCTTAACGGAATTGGTTTTATCGTTGAACCAGTTAAGCGCGCCTATGAACATATTGTTTGAGATATTATCAAGGTGGCCGCGGAACCTTAGCCACGGACCCGCCATTGAAATGTGATCAGTAGTACACTTACCTTTTGCCTTCAGCAGCAGGTGCATGTTCTTGTAATCTTTTTCATAGTCAGGATGCACAAACGGGAAGAGCCTCTGCAAGCGCTTGCTGTTCGCGTCAATTTCAACCTGTACGCCGGATCCATCTGCTGCCGGGGCAACATAACCGTTAACACCTTTTAAATAACCGTTCTTCGGCAGCTCATCGCCTGTTGGCTCCTTAAGCATCACATCTTCACCCTTGCTGTTCTTTATGGTATCTGTCATTGGATTAAATGTCAGCCTGCCTGCAAACGCAAGTGCTGTTACAATTTCAGGGGAGGCAACAAAAGCGTTTGTTGCGGGATTGCCGTCATTACGCTTTGAAAAATTCCTGTTGTATGAAGTTATTATTGAGTTCTTCTCGCCTTCCTTCACATCATGGCGTTTCCACTGTCCAATACACGGACCGCATGCGTTGGCAAGCACTAAACCGCCGACCTTTTCAAATATCTCAAGCTGTCCATCGCGCTCTATAGTAGCGCGTATCTGTTCACTGCCAGGTGTTATTGTAAATTCTGATTTTACCTTAAGCCCCATTTCCAGTGCCTGCTTTGCAACCGATGCAGAGCGCTCCATATCTTCGTATGATGAATTGGTACAGCTGCCAATTAATGCAACCTTAAGCTCCTCGGGGTATTCCTTTTCCTTAACAGCCTGTTTGAATACAGAGATCGGCCACGCAAGATCGGGTGTAAATGGACCGTTAAT
>JAPUEV010000348.1 GCA_027492415.1 Ignavibacteria bacterium | reverse complement strand
AGATTTAAAATACATTGTTTCAGAACTCTCAGGTTTTAAGGGGGGATGTAAGAGAACAATTTTCTCTTACATCCCTTTTGTATCACGCGCTAGAGGGTGGTGATAATCATTTAATATATATTAACTATTCAATTTCGGGGTACATATTGATCATTTTACCGTCTGCATCGTAAACCTGGACCCATCTTACACCTTCAATCCAAACATAAACAATATAGCACTCCGGGCAAATTGTATCATCATATACTGCCCGGGTTTCAAGGACTGAAGGCTTGGTGAATGCATTGACTGTAAAAATTCCGCTAATAGTAACTGCTAAAACTATTGTGTAAACAAAAGAGCGAATGTGTTTTTTGAAGGATTTCATTGCTTATTCTCCTGTTTGTTTTGGAATAAGCAATTATTGCCTGTTAACTGAATCCAACAAAGCAATTTATCTTCAATTTGAAGTGAAATTTAAATTTAGGGAATATTTAAAACATTGATTTATTTGATACTTTAAGCAATTTTACCGTAAAACAGTGAGCTATTTGAAGTATATCTTACAGGCTTTTTATGAAGAATAAACCGTTAAACAGACATGATGTGGTACATCTATTGAGAACTTTTTCACAAAAAGAGCTCAAAAGGTTTTCGCTGTATCTTGGATCAGAATATTTTAATACAAGAAATGCCCTGAAGGCACTTTACAGCGAAATAATTAAATATCACCCGCTGTATACACATGTTAACTGTACCAAAGAAACTCTTTATAAAATTGTATACCCCGCTCTGCATTATAACGGAGGCACTATGCGTGACCTGCTTTCAGAGCTTTATGAAGCTGCTGCAGATTTTGTAACGTTTGAAACTATAAGGAATAGAAAAAATAATGATCATATCCGGATCAATGAATTAAGGGAAAGAGGACTTGCAAAGCAGGCATTTAAGCATCTTGATAATTCATTTGCAAACGGGAAAAGTTTAAATAAAATTGATTCAGAATATTTTCTTCAAAGGTATAACCTGCTGATAGAAAAAGTTAACCTGGATACAATTTTCAGGCACCAGGCTTCACAGCGATCGATAAGCAGATTATTTGAAGAGGTTAAGGATTCAGAATTAACGATTCAGCTGTTTTCCATTTTAGAGATAACTGCTAACTACAGCAACATTATTCTCATAGAAGAAAGGTTCCATGGGAACGATCCGGATAATTTTATGAATAACAGACTGAACGAACTCTACAGTTCAGGTTTATTTAAATTAGCAAAAGAAACGGAAGAGTATAAATTTGTTGTTGATATTTACAAAGCAATGCTTGACGCGCTTTATAAACGGGGTAATTTAAAACTATATAAGATTTACCGTGACCATGTTAAAAAGCACTCAGCTAAGCTTAGCCATGATGAGGTATCAATGCATTACTCAAAACTGATAAGCTGCTGTATATTAGGTACAAAATACGGCAGGAATAAAGAGTTTTTTGATAATGAACTGTTTACTTTATATTTTAATTTTCTGGAAAAAGAATTATACCGTGATAATAAAACTCAGTTTATTCCATCCGTGCTTTACCGTACAATAATCTTACACGCTATAAAAATGAATAAACCTGCATGGTTAAAAAAAGTTATCAATAGGTTTATACATGATATTCAGCCAGCCGACAAAGAAAATATGAAAATCTATTCATTGGCTTTTTATTATTATGCTTCAGGCAGAAATGGAAAAGCATTAGAAACAATTGGGCATCTTAATATCACTCAATTTATTTTTAAGTATGATATTTACAATTTGAAACTGCGGATATTTTACGAGGATAAAAATTACATTGCTGCTTCAGAATTGATACATTCATACAGACAGTTCCTGCGAACGGATAAACTGATGCCATCAGTCAGGAAAGCTTTCCACAGGACATTCATGAAATATGCTTCGAGATTAATAAAAATATCAGAGGGTTCAAACAAATTTGAGGCGGGGCTGGAGATGCAGCGGCTTGAGGGTGAGAATTGTGTAAATAAGGAGTGGCTGCTGGAAAAGCTTGCATTATTAGAAAAGCCGAAAAGAAAATACAGTATGACCGGATAGTAAAAAAAAGGGAGGCTAATTGCCTCCCTTAACTTTAAAACTTTATAACCTTTAACTATTAAAGAGCCTTTACCTCTGTAACCAGCTTCTGGAGTGATGCTTTTGCATCGCCGAAGAGCATACGGTTATTTGGGTAATAGAACAGCTCGTTATCGATACCTGCATAACCTGCTGCCATTGAGCGCTTCATAATTATTACGTTAGCTGATTTATCAACATCAAGTATCGGCATTCCGTAAATAGGGCTGTTCTTATCATGTCTTGCAGCCGGGTTTACAACATCGTTAGCGCCGATTATAATGCTTACATCTGTATTAGCCATCTCTCCGTTTGCTTCTTCCATCTCAAGCAGCTTTTCATACGGTACGTCAGATTCAGCAAGCAATACGTTCATGTGGCCGGGCATTCTGCCTGCAACCGGGTGAATAGCGTATTTAACTTCCACGCCTTTTTCTTCAAGTAATTTTTCAAGCTCATGGCAGGTATGCTGTGCCTGTGCAACAGCAAGACCGTAACCGGGAACTATGAAAACTTTCTTTGAGTAAGCAAGAAGAACAGCAGCATCAGAAATTGAAATTTCTTTTACAGTGCCTTTAGCTGCACCATCGCCTGCTGCAGCCGCATTGGTAGTGCCAAACGCACCTGCAATAACATTAAACAGTGAGCGGTTCATAGCCTTACACATTATGATAGTAAGTATTGTACCTGCTGAACCTACCAGAATACCGCCTGTTAACATTACCTGGTTATTGTAAATAAATCCGCCAAGTGCTGCTGCGATACCTGTAAAAGAGTTCAGCAATGAAATTACTACCGGCATATCCGCTCCGCCAATAGGCATTACAAACATTACGCCGTATAATACAGCTACACCAAGTGTGATAAGTAACAATGTATTTTCAGGCTGGTGCTGTGTTGAAAGATAATAAGAAAGCCCGATAGCTGCTATCAATATTACCAGGTTAATGAATTTCTGACCGGGGAAAACCTTATCGCCAATGTTGCCGTTAAGCTTACCGAAGGCGATCATACTGCCTGCAAAAGAAACTGTACCGATAATTAAACCGGCCATTACAATTGCTATAAAAGCAGCTCCGCCGCCGTGAGAGAAATCATGTCTTGTATATTCAACCACGGAAATTACCGCAGCGCAGGCGCCGCCCATTCCGTTGAACAGCGATACCATTTGCGGCATTGCTGTCATTTTAACTTTTTTGGCTGCAATCCAGCCAACAACTGTACCAATTGCAATACCGCCAAAGATCCAGATAATATTATGAATAGCGGGATCCAGGAATATTGTAGCCAGTATTGCCAGTACCATACCTGCTGCTGCGTAAAGGTTACCCTTTCTTGCAGTTTCAGGATGGCTCAGCATTTTTAAACCTAAAATAAATGAAACTGAGCCTATTAGATATATCAGATCTGTTATATATTTTTCCATGTCATTTCTTCTTCTTCTTAAACATTTCAAGCATGCGGTCTGTAACTACAAATCCGCCTACTACATTTAATGTCCCTAATATTACCGAAAAGAAACCAAGTACGAGAGCAAGATAGTTATCAGGCTCTGCCCTTCCCATTACTATGATAGCGCCTACAATAACAACACCGTGAATAGCATTGGCACCTGACATAAGCGGGGTATGCAGAACTGATGGAACGTGCGAGATAACCTCTATTCCCAAAAAGACCATGAGAATAATCAGGTAAATAAACCTGATGTTCTCACTAATGAAAGCGAATATTTGTTCCATTATTTAACCACCTCTTTAACTTTTTCGTTTATTATTTCACCGTTATGTGTGATACATGTTCCTTTAACAAGGTCATCTTCAAAGTTCAGGTTAATAGCCCCATCCTTTAAGATAAGCTTGAGAAAAGTAATCACATTCTTACCGAACATTTTGCTGGCATCAAAGGGAATAGTTGATGGTAAGAACGATGAGCCAATAATTTTGACTCCGTCTATATCAACTGTTTCTTCGTTCTTTGAAAGCTCGCAATTGCCGCCTGTGGATGCAGCAAGATCAACAATAACCGCGCCCTTTTTCATAGCCGCAACAGTTTCTTTTGTGATGAGCACAGGGGCTTTCCTGCCCGGTATCTGCGCTGTTGTGATTATCACATCAGATTTAACCGCGTGGTCATGAATAGCCTGACGCTGTTTTGCTTTGAACTCTTCGGACTGTTCAACGGCATAACCGCCTGCAGCCTTATCATCTTTAGCGCCTTCAACTTCAACAAATTTTGCGCCAAGCGACATAACTTCTTCTTTTACCGCGCTGCGTGTATCAAATGCTTCAACAACGCCGCCAAGCCTTCTTGCGGCTGATATAGCCTGCAGGCCTGCAACGCCCGCGCCGAGTATCAGTACTTTTGCAGGAGTAATACTGCCTGCTGCTGTCATGAACATCGGGAAGAATTTAGGCAGATTTGCTGCCGCGATCAGAACAGCTTTATATCCTGCTACAGTTGCCTGCGAGGATAAAATATCCATTGACTGCGCGCGGGTTGTTCTTGGAATAGTTTCCAGGCTGAAGCCTGTAACTTTTTGATCCAAAAGCAGCTTTACTGTTTCCGGGTTAAAGAAAGGCTGGAAGATAGCTAATGCTACCGAGCCTTGTTTCAGTTTTGTGATTTCATCTTTGGTGAGGGAATTAATCCTTAGGATGACATCTGATGAAGAAAGCACTTTGGCTTTATCGCCTATTTCGGCGCCCTGTGCTTTGTAGTCTTCATCACTTGCGAAAGCTTTGCTGCCTGCACCGCTCTCAACAAGGACCTGAAAATTCATCTTAACCAACTGTGCTGCTATTTCCGGAAGCGCTACGACTCTGTTTTCGCCTTCCGGCTCTTTGAGAATACCTATTATAGCCACTTTTCTGTTGTTATCCGATTATTTTCAAAAAATTATCTATCAAAATTAGCAAAAACAGTAAATAAAACAAATGATATAAGTCATATTTTTAAGGGAGTTAATAGAGTTTTTGGAAAAAACCTGCTTTAAGTAACTTAAACATTAAAAACCGGCTTAATGATTCAGGCAAAATCTCCGGTTTACTTTAAATTTGCCTGTTTGAGATGTTAACTTAAAATATCACCCCTTCGGGGTTTAAGATCTTAAAGAGTAGTACGATTAAGTGAAATGAATATTTGTTAGTCGAAGTTAAATTTCCGTAAGATAAGGAAAGAAAGCTAACATATATACGGATTTTTAAAAACTTTTTACATAAATTGCAGGATATTTTAAATTTAAATTAATTTTCCTGCTTAAATTTAGCTTCCCTTTATAATAGGGAAAGAAGACATTATGCCAAAAATACAATTACATACCAAGATAATTATAGGCTTGATACTTGGCGCGATATTCGGCGCTGTGTTTGCTATAAATCCCAATAAAATTGAGCTGAACTTTAAGGATGGCTCTGAACAGATCGAGAACTGGCAGGAATTTTCATTTTTAAAGAAAGATTCACTGATTAAAACATTTTCACATGATGACCAGCTTGCAATAGTTAAGTATTACAAAAATTTAAAGGATAAGAAAGATGTAAAGCTGAAGATAAAGCTCTCAGACGGCACGGAGAAAGTATATGATAGTGTTGCCTCGGTTGAGAAAGTAAAAAGTATCGGTGTTTGGTTCAAACCGGTTGGCGATATTTTTGTACGGCTGCTGAATATGATAGCTGTTCCGCTGGTGCTTGCATCGCTGATCGTAGGCGCTGCCTCGCTGACGGACCTGAAGCATGTTGCAAAGATAGGCGGCAAAACCTTGGGTTTCTATGCGCTGACTGCTGTAATGGCGATAACAATTGGCCTGTTGTGTGTGAATTTTATTCAGCCCGGGCATATAATGG
>JAPUEV010000347.1:1172-5946 GCA_027492415.1 Ignavibacteria bacterium | reverse complement strand
TTTCCCTGCATTATTTTATCAATTGTATTTTTGCGGATTATACGCTAAATTATTTGTTTACAAACAGAATTTCATAAGGCAGCCGCCTGACACTAGTTAATCTATAATAATGGGTTTTAACGAGCCTACCGGTTCTGATAAAAAAATACAGGATTTACTCAAAACCTCAGGTGAAATTCCCCGCCATATTGCTATAATTATGGATGGGAACGGCCGCTGGGCGCAGGAAAAAAAACAGCCCCGCACATTTGGCCATAGGCAGGGAGTGCATTCTGTACGTGATATTGTTGAAACATGCGGACAGATTGGCGTTAAATACCTGACTTTATACACATTTTCAACTGAAAACTGGCGCAGACCCAAAACTGAAGTTGCAATTTTAATGAAGCTGCTTATCCGCTCACTGCGAAGTGAAACTGATAAGCTGCACGAAAATAATGTAAGGCTTATGGCTGTGGGTGATATGACTGCTATGCCCCCCCAGGTTTTAAATGAGCTAAACGAAGCAATTGAAAAAACAAGGAACAATAAGCTGATGACTTTGGTTTTAGCTTTAAGTTACAGCGGAAGGTGGGATATACTGAACGCAGTCAAAAATATTTCCTCAGATATTTCAGCAGGTAAGCTTAAAAAAAGCGATATTGACGAAAAAACCTTCTCAAGCTACCTTGTAACCGGCAACATCCCCGATCCTGATCTTTTAATAAGGACGGGCGGAGACTTCAGGATAAGTAACTTCCTGCTATGGGAATCTGCATATACTGAATTTTATTTTGATAAAACGTTCTGGCCTGAATTCAGGCGTGAACACTTGTACAAGGCCATCACCGAGTTCCAGAACAGGGAACGAAGGTTCGGGATGACCACTAAACAAATCCAAACAAAGAAAAAAGCTTAATGAGAGATATAAAGAGAATCCTGTTTTCATTTTTTGCCCTCATATTTATACTTCAGCTAACATCACTTGCCCAGGATGGTCCAAGGACTTATAAGATACTTTCTATCAACGCAGAAGGTAACAGGTTCTATGACTCGCGTATCATAATTTCCAACAGCGGGTTGAAAGTAGGCGACGAAATTATGGTTCCCTCCGAAGCTACACAGCAGGCGATAAAGAACCTGTGGAACATGAAGCTTTTCAGTGACGTGGAAATAGTTGTTGATAAAAAAGTCGGTGACGGCGCTTATCTAATCATTAAGGTTAAAGAGCTGCCCAAGCTTGATAACATAAAATTCTCAGGCAACGATGAGTTCAGCGATAAGGATCTTGAGGAAAAAATACCTCTCGAGCCCGGACAGGTGATCACACCGCAAACCGTTAAGGATATAGAGTATAACATAACCAAACTTTACGAAACTGAAGGATACCCGCTTGCAACTGTTCAGGTTGATCAGTTCGTGAACTCTTCCAATGATGCGCAGCTGAGGGTAAAAATATCCGAAGGCAAAAAAATAAGTGTAAGCAAAATAAGGTTTGAAGGCAATAAAAAAGTATCTTCCGGCGATCTTAAAGGTTCAATGGAAGAAACAGCCGAGCGTAAATGGTGGAAGTTCTGGGATAAAGCGCGCTTTAACCGCAAGGACTATGAAAAAGATAAAGAGCTTATTATTGATCACTACAAACGTGAAGGCTATAAGGATGCAACTATAGTTGAAGATAAGCTTACTTACAAAAATGCCAAAGAAGATGTTGATATACTTATAAAAATAAACGAAGGTCCAAGATATAAAATAGGCAGCATTGCCTTTGAAGGCAATACGGTATATAAAGATTCAACCCTGATTGAAAAAATTGATATGAAGCGCGGCGATGTTTATAACGTGATGAAGTTCAACCAGAACCTCCGCGGAAATGAAAGCCAGTCTGATATTGCATCTTTATACCTCGATAACGGTTATCTCGGCTTTTCTGCTGATGTTGATGAAACAGTAAAAGATAATAATGTCGTTGACCTCAAAATTAAAGTAAGTGAAAATCACCAGTACCGGGTTGGCCTTATAGAATTTTCAGGCAACACCAAAACACAGGATAAAGTTATACGCCGTGAGCTCTTCACCCTGCCCGGACAATATTTCAACAAGACTGCTATGATACGCAGTATGCAGCAGCTCTCACAGCTCAATTACTTTAATCCTGAATCATTGAATTATGACTTTGTACAGAGAAATGACAGCACAGTTGACCTGATGTACCTTGTAGAAGAACGTTCATCTGACCAGCTTAACGCTTCAGTGGGATACAGCCAGACATTCGGTTTCTCCGGAAGCCTTGGATTAACATTCAACAATTTTGATATTGCAGACCCGCTCTCAGGCGGCGCGGGACAGATTCTTTCGCTCCAGTGGGATTTCGGCACTGAAGGTACTTACCGTACTTTCCGTATAGGCTTCACTGAGCCGTGGCTTTTCAATACGCCAACATCTGCAGGTATCGATCTGTATGATACAAAACAGAACTACACATACGAAATACAGGAAACAGGCGCATCACTTAATATCGGAAGAAGGTTCAAGTTTCCCGATGATTATTTCAGGGGTGACTGGTTCTTAAAATTCCAGCGCACAAACGTTATCAACGGTGCGGGTATATATGAAACCGGCAAAAGAACACAGATCAGCATAGGGCAGGTGATTTCAAGGAACTCTACCAACAGTCCTATCTTTCCCTCAGTAGGCTCAAAAATTTCACTTTCAGCTGAAATAGCCGGCGCAAACCTTGTTGGTACTACAAATTTCTACAAGCTTGGCTTTAAGAGCGAAGCTTACAAGAGCCTAGATAATGCCGGTAAGCTTGTTCTTGCATCACTTTTTGATATTGAAAGTATTTCAAGCCTTTCAACCGATAACTACGTTCCGCCAAATGAGCTATTCTTTATGGGCGGCAGCGGATTATCATATAACACAGTCGCTCTGCGCGGTTATGATGACAGGACAATTGGTCCCGTCAACTCTATCCGCTCACCGGTCGGCGGCCGTTTCCTGATGAAGTACGGCGTTGAGTTAAGGTATTCATTATCACAGGATCCTATCCCCATCTTTTTGACAATGTTCGCTGAAGCAGGCAACCTTTGGTCATCGTTTAAGACCGCTGATATATTCGATCTGAAGCGTTCAGTCGGATTCGGTGCAAGGCTTATGCTGCCCGCAGTTGGTATCATAGGATTTGATCTTGGTTACGGGTTCGATAGAAAAGTCGTTGACGGGCAGGACCCCTCATGGCTCTTCCACTTCCAGTTCGGTAAAGCTTTCTAGTATTATATAGTATCAGTAATCATTATCAGCTTTTCAAAACAGCTTCACAAAAACAGCTTCACAAAAACAGAAAAAATTAAACAGAATAAATATTTAAGGAGAAACAATTGAAGAACACAATTTTTGCATTATTATTTCTAGCTGTTGTGGCAGCAACAGCCGGAGCCCAGGTTAAAATAGCTTTTGTTGATAGTGAGGTCATTATCGCACAGCTTCCTGAAGCGCAGGATGTTAAGAAAAAGCTTGAAGAGCAGCAGAAGATGTATATTGATACAATTTCAGCAATGGAAAATGAGATCAAAACAAAAGCTGATGCATTCAAATCAAAGTATGAAGATGCGCAGAAACAGATCGAAGCAGGAAAGCTTACCCCTGACCAGATCAAGAACCTTGAGTCAGAGCTTGGCTTAATGCAGGAAGAAGTTCAGAGCATGGACCAGGGACTATCTGCATACAAGCAGAATGTTCAGAAGGCATTATACGATGTACAGGTTGAGCTTTTTAAGCCTGTGAAGGAAAAAATAACCAAGTCGATTGAAGCGCTTGCAAAAGAGCTTAAGTATAACATAGTTCTCGATAAAGCCAGCGACGCGCTCATCTACGGCGATAAGGATATCGATATCACATTCAAAGTCTTAGATAAGCTGAAATAATTTTTCCGTTCCTCAAAAGCTCCCCTCCTTTCAAAAGGAGGGGTGCCCGAAGGGCGGGGTGGTCACTTTTTTATACAAATGCAGGCATGATGGCCTACCTGACACTAAATACAGATTGTAAAAATTTAATTTATAACATATTTCATAAAATTTACGTTCTTAAACTAACTGTAATTGCTGCTGATAATCTTTAAATGCAGCCCAAGTAAATTACCAAGAATATGAAATTATCGTTTGCCGTAATATTCGCTCTTATTCTTTTTGCTGCCGCATCAAATGCGCAGCAGAAGATAGGCTATGTTGACTCCAAGGTCATCCTTGAAAATATGCAGGATGCCAAGGACGCACAGACAAACCTTGACGGTTTGGTCAATAAATGGAAAGTTGAGCTTCAGCAGTACAACGATAGCCTGCTCATTATGAAAGATGACTACGATAAGAAAAAGCTTATCCTTACCGAAAAGATAAAGACTCAGAAGGAAGATGAAATAAAGCTGCAGGAAAGAAAAGTTTCCGATTTTAAACAGCAGAAATTCGGCGAGAACGGCGAGTACTTCCAGAAGCAGACTGAGCTGATGAAACCCGTGCAGGATAGGGTGTTCAAAGCCATACAGGATGTTGCTCGCGAAGGCGGGTATGATTTTGTTATCGACCGCTCAACTCAGCTGATGCTGCTCTACATGAACGATAGGTATGACCTCACCCAGAAAGTAATAAAAAAACTCGAATCACAATAAATTTTTAGTTTTTAAGCTCCCCTCCTTTCAAAAGGAGGGGTGCCCGCAGGGCGGGGTGGTCACTTTTTTATCCCGCCAATGCACTCAATGTTATCAGTTACTGAAACAGTTTATTTTTACTATCTTCTCATA
>JAPUEV010000347.1:0-1162 GCA_027492415.1 Ignavibacteria bacterium | reverse complement strand
AATAATTATATCACAGTAGAACAGGCATTCCTGCCTGTTTATCATTTACTATCTTCTCATACAACCATGAAACTTCACGAAGTTGCAGAGCTTATCGGCGGAAAAGTAATTGGTGACAGCGCCACCGAAATAACCGGAATCGGCAAAATTGAAACAGCAGGTGAAACAGAAATTACCTTTGTTTCTAACCCGGTTTACGAAAAATATTTTGGCGGCACAAATGCCGGTGCAGTGGTTGTATCACATAAGTTCAACCCCACGCATCACCCAAGGCTTGATGACCGCATTGTTCCGCTTGTACAGGTCGAAGACCCCTACCTCTCATTTTTAACACTACTCGATTATTTTTCACCGCAAACTGAGCTACAGAAAGTTGGCATTGATGAAACGGCAATTGTACGTGACTCTGCCGATATCTCCAGTGAAGAAGTACGAATTGGCTCACATTGTTTCATAGGTGAAAAAGTTAAGATAGGCAGCCGTGTCACAATACTGCCGAATGCAGTTATTATGGCAGGCGCTGTAATAGGGGATGATGTATTGATCTATCCCAATGTTACAATATATAACGGCTGCAAAATTGGTAACCGTGTTATTATTCACGCCGGTACTGTCATTGGAAGTGACGGCTTCGGGCAGGCAAAAAATCCTGACGGTACTTTCATGAAAATTCCCCAGAAAGGTATCGTAGTAATTGAAGATGATGTTGAGATAGGCTCTAACTGCTCAATTGACCGCGCTACAATGGGTGAGACCATCATCCGTAAAGGCGTTAAGCTTGATAACATGATACAGATAGCCCATAATGTTGAAATTGGTGAGAACACCGTCATAGCTGCGCAATCAGGCGTGGCAGGCTCAACAAAAATAGGCAAGAACTGCATGATAGGCGGCAAGGTTGGCATTGTTGGCCACATATCAATTTGCGATGGCGTGATACTTACAGCAGCCACCAACGTATCAAAATCCATAACGGCACCCGGAATGTACTCCGGTTACCGCTCACAGCCCATGCGCGCCGAGCTTCGCCAGGAAGCAACCATCCGCGCTCTCAATAAAAAGAAATAACAGCAGCATAAAGTTATAAAGTTGTAAAGTTATAAAGTTGTAAGGTTATAAAGTTATAAGGTTATAAAGTTATAAGGTTATAAAGTTATAAAGC
>JAPUEV010000346.1 GCA_027492415.1 Ignavibacteria bacterium | reverse complement strand
CTTTACCTGCACTCAAGTATTGTGCAGACAAGGGCGTATGAAAGAACTGAAGAAGGAAAGAAGACTGCAATAAAATACGCTACATTCGATTCAACCGGCGCACTGCTGCTGGCGTTTTTTATCAATGCGGCAATATTGATAGTAGCAGCGGCGGCATTCTACAATACAGCATATTCAGATGTTGCAGATATTACAGACGCATATAAGCTTTTGGATCCTGTACTTGGCGTTGGCATGGCAGGATTTTTATTCGCAATAGCGCTGCTTGCATCGGGGCAGAACTCAACAATAACCGGAACGCTTTCAGGCCAGATAGTGATGGAAGGCTTCCTGAATATCCGGCTGAAACCGTGGCTAAGAAGGCTTATTACAAGGCTTATAGCCGTAATTCCCGCATTAATAGTAACGATATTATATGGTGAAAAGGGAACGACAAGCTTACTGATACTAAGCCAGGTAATACTTTCTATCCAGTTAAGCTTTGCTGTTGTACCGCTGGTGATATTTACAAGCGATAAAAGGAAAATGGGTAAGTTTGCCAACAAGCCTTTACTTAAATATTCTGCATGGGTAATAAGCGCTGTAATTATAGTATTCAATGTATTCCTCTTATATCAAACGTTCGGCGAGTGGTTCAGTTAAGCTTAATAAAAAATTAAAGATCTTTCCGTATTCTGCGGGAGGGTCTTTTTTTATACCCTTTGGTAAAGTGAAGCGCACATATAAGGTAAAAATTCAATAATTTCGTTATATTTGTGCTGAATATAACAACTTTCTAAAGGGGAATAAAAGATGGCAGAAGTTACAAAGGAAACACCTGCGATTGAAAAAGCTACCAAGCTTGAAGTTTTTATCACTGTATTGCTTGGCGTAACTACTATTTTAGGAGCTTTTGCTGCATACTGCTCGGCGCTTTGGGGCGGCGAGATGCAGACAAGCTACACACAGTCAGTTACGGTTACAAACCATGCAAACACTATATACCTTGAAGCATTAAGCGACCTGAATTCGTTTGAGGTTAACGATATGAAGGATGATATTATTTACACTCAATGGAAAGATAATTCAGAAAAGGGTGATGTGGAAGATGCAACATATTTTTTCAGCAAGCTTAGCGAAGGCTTGCAGAAAGACCTGAAGGATGACCCAAAGGACGTAAGTGAATATGAAAAGGAGCAGGCGGCAAATCTTGACAGCATAAACGCAAGAATGAAGGAATCAGAGACACTGAATGATTCAGCTAAAGTATTGCTTACAAAGGGCAACAATGCAAATAAAGTAGGCGATGATTTTACACTTTGCACGGTATTGTTCACGGTTGTTTTGTTTTTCCTTGGTCTTGCATCATTAAAGACACACTCAACAATGCAGAAAACCTACACTATACTGGCTGTTGTAATACTGGTACTTTCACTTGTGAGAATGGTTACGATACCATTCCCATTTTAAAAACAATATGATAAATTAAAAAAATAAATTGATATGAAAATTGCAATTACTGTTTTCTTGATCGCTGCAGTTATATACTCAGGTAAATTATATTCACAGGTTGGCGATATATCCGCTGACAGACCCGGAGCAGGAACAACGACAACTCTGATGGAAAAGAATTATTTCCAGATAGAAGCAGGGATAACATCTGAAAACGATGAGCCCGTTAAAGATCTTAAGTACAGCACGCTTACCGCACCCACTCTTCTTTTCAGGTATGGTATGGCGAAGAACATGGAATTAAGGGCCGGTATAGACCTGTTGAACAGAAAAGAAACAATTTCGGGAACATCAACCAGCGAAAGCGGTTCAGGTCCTATAATAGTGGGCACAAAGATAAAGCTGTTCACGGAAAAAGGTTCAATGCCTGAAACAGCATTTCTGCTGAATATTTCATTGCCATATAAAGATAACAGCCTGTTCCAGTCTACCTACATTGGCACTGAATTCCGTTTTGCTATGTCAAACTCATTAAGTAAAAAAGTTTCAATATCATATAATCTTGGCGGCTCATTCGGCGCAGGTTCACCAGGAGCAACGGGAATTTATACTTTTGCTGTAGGCGCAAGCTTAATGAAAAAACTTTCTGCATTTGCTGAAATATACGGTTTTATGCCGCAGAAATCTTCACCTGATCACAGGTTTGATGCCGGTATTTCTTACTTAATACTGAAAAATGTTGCAATAGATGCATCATTTGGCCTGGGGATATCAAGCAAATCACCGGATTATTTTATAGCCGGCGGTGTTGCATTAAGGCTTCCAAGGTAGTCCCGGCAGACGTTTCACCGGAATAACAGATTTTTAAACTCATCATAAATTCCCTCTTTAATTAAAACTTGAGAGGGAATTTTTATAAACTGAAGTAATTTATTATTTATTTAATTAAAATCTTACAATTGAAAATATTTATAACATTAATTTTATTTTTTTTGACTAACGTGTCTTATTCGCAGCCTGAGAATATTTTTACAGACAGACCTGACCAGACAGAATCACCGCTTACTGTAGGCAGGGGTTTTTTCCAGGCCGAGCTGGGTGCAAGTATAGAAAAAACCCGTGAGTTCAGTTCAGTAATTGGTACTTTTAAAGTATTCAATCACTCATATCCTTCTGTACTGCTAAGGTATGGTGTTGCCAATAACGCAGAGCTGCGTCTTGGAGCAGAGTTCCTTCAGGAGGAATATAGGAATATTGAAGTGGATGACCCGAACACTACCGGGCTTGGTCCTTTAACTGTTGGTACTAAAATTAAGATATGCTCAGAAAAAAAATACATACCGGAAACAGCTGTACTGCTGAGCGTTTCAGTTCCGTTTAACAAAGAAAGCCCTTTCCAGTCAGATTATACCGGAGCTGAATTCCGTTTTGCTATGGCGCATACATTAAGCCGCATATTCTCTTTATCATACAATCTGGGCGGCGAGTTTGGATCTGGTTCACCGGGCGCAACCGGAATATATTCATTATCGCTTGCGGCATCATTGCTCAAAAACTTTTCTGCATTTGCTGAGCTATACGGCTATTTACCTGAGAAGGAAATACCCGATCACAGGTTTGATGGGGGGATTACATATCTCATAGATAAAAACTTACAGCTTGATCTATCCGGCGGTATCGGTATCACAAAAGAATCACCTGATTATTTTATCAGTACAGGTGTATCTTTCAGGCTTCCTGAATAATGCGGCTGGCAGGTGGAATTTTTTTGATTAAACTTTAAAGATTCGTTCCCAAGCAGAAGCTTGGGAACGATGTAACGCACATGCAATACTAATATACCCTGAACATATTTACAACATTGATGTTCGTGTTATAGGCTGATATCATATAGTTATAATTATTAACAACGTCATCATAAGTCCGGTTAAAATCAGCCTGGTCACTGGCTGATGGCGCGTGGTCAAAGAACCTGGTGCCTGCATCCAGGAACATATTTGTCATTTTTACAAAGTAATCTTCGTAGCTGTACTTCATATATTTTGTCTTTTCTGAAAACTCGGCGCTGAGGACTGAATTTTTATCCTGCTTGAAGGATGCTTCAAACTCCCTGAATTTATCTTTTGCTTTTGAATAATCACCTTTATATTCCAGTCCGTCAAATGCGTTATAGAACTCTTCTGCCTTATCCAGGGTGTTCTCGTAAGCATTCATTAGCACTGCAACCGACTTTTCATCGGGATTTTTAATAGACTCAATATCGCGAACTTTGCGCTGGGGTTTGTATTTCTTAACGGAATCAGAGAACTTACCGAATGCGGATTTATATTTTTCGTATGCTGCTTTCATATCTTCATCATATGATTCAGCCTTTGAAAGATCGTTCTTCCATTCATTCTTGCTGTAATAATCAGCTACCTTAGAAGACACATTGTAATAATCTTCCATAGTTTTCAGCAGCGTTTTGAAGTTTCCTTCGATATCGTTCTTCATGTCTGATGATGCATTCAGCTTAGAAAGCTCGCCGCCATCAAAAAATGAACGGTTATACTCTTTATAAACGCGTTCAAGGTTATCAGATGAAAGCTTGAAAGATACAGCGATCACAAATGAGCTTTTGCTGAGAGATTTCGGTAAGGGAATATCGTTTATGTAATCTTTGTAAACCTTTTCCCCGGCATCCTGTACCTTGTTTGAAACTTCTATATACTTATTGTAGAAATCAAGATCAGCGCCTGCGGTAACTTCTTTGGTTTCCTCTTTTTTAGTCTCTTCCTTTTTATCTTTGTCGCTATCTTTAGAGCCGAGCTTTTCCTTCAGCTTATCCAAAGTAGAGCAGCTTGTTATAAGTATTGCTGTTATTATTAATGATATAAAGAACCTGTATTTTGACATTATTCCTCCTGAATTATTTATATTACAAAAATAGCTTTTATTAAATAAATTGCAAAAGAAACAAATTTTCAATTGTTTTAGCCAAATTTATATTAAATTCAGATACACAGAAAATTATCTTTGATTGAATTAAAAAAAGTAGCAAATTTCAGGGATAATTTAAATTAACAGTTCTCCGCAGTTTAAGAAGACAACTCATGAAGAAACAGGAAATACCGGAAATATATTCACTCTTAAGCGATGAAGAGCTTACCCGGTTTGGTGATTATATTCGTTCAGCTTATTTTAAAGTGCCTGAGAGAATCATTAAATTATACGGGATAATTAGTGAACGCAGGGAAGATATAAAATCAGGTAAGCTAACACGGAAAGAGATCGCTTCGGGTATTTTAAAAAAGAGCACAACTGAAGCGAGCATCAGGAAGCTTTTCAGTGACCTGAACCGTGAAATAGAGAATTTTCTGAAAACGGAATATTTATATTCACATAACCTTACTGGCGAACTTTTTCTTATCAGGCAATTAAAGGAAAACGGTAATATTTTAAAAGCGAGGCAGGCAGCCGGCTCACTTTACAAACAGGCGGTAAGACTTCCCCCGGGAGAGGATAAATATAAACTGCTTTCGGATATTGAATCAGAGGTGAGCGGCATGGAAGATGATTCCGATTTTTATAAATTTTCAAATTCACTTCAGAACGAGAGCGATAATCTTGATGCTGCATATTTCACCCGCAAGCTATTGCTGTTCCAGCTTATGTATTCCAAGGAAAAGCTGAACAGCTTTTCAGGCACCAGATACCGCCTGGAAATGATAGGTGAATTACTTGGATTTATAGGCGGCAATAAAGACAAATTCCGTGAAAGCTACCCGGATATTTACCTGAAATACTTAATGCTTAAAATGCTTGGTTCAGAGGATGAGGAGCTTATACTTGAATACAGGGATACGCTTGAAAGCAATACGGGAGTTCTTACCTCTCAGCAGCAGGCGGGGTTTTACAGTGACCTTTACAACTATTTGACGATCCGGATCGCAGATGGTGGGCATCAATTCAGGCGTCCTCTGCTGGAGCTGTACATGCTGCTTGATAAAAAAGACCTGCTGTTTGATAACGGAAATAACAGGATACACCCCTATACATACAAGCAGGTAATTGATACTGCGATCCATTTAAATGAAGTGAAGTGGGCTGAATATTTTGCGGGAAAGTATTCGGGCGCGATTGATGATTTGAACAGGAAGAACATTGTAAGCCTTGAGTACGCCAAGATCTCAAGATATAACAATGACATAAAAAAATCCAGGGAATACCTTGCTAAAGTAGATTACAGGGATTACATTCATTACCTTGATGCAAAGCTTTTCCTGCTGTGCATTGAATATGACTGCGGCAATTATGATGATGCAGAGCTTATAATGGATTCTGCATTGAAATACAATAAGAATAACCCTGATATACCTGAACTATTTTCTGCCAATGCCCGGCGGACTATCAGGCTGATGAAGAAGCTGTTCAGGCTCAAAGAAAATAGCGGCGATGGTTACGAAACCGGCAAGCTGGAACGCGAAGTAAATGATGAGAAAGGATTTATTTATGCAAGAAACTGGATGAAGGAGAAAATTGCCGAGCTTAAAGAACGATAAACAAAACGGAAAAATAAATGAAGCAGTAAAATAATTAAAGCGGGATAGAATAAATATCCCGC
>JAPUEV010000345.1:2114-6060 GCA_027492415.1 Ignavibacteria bacterium | reverse complement strand
ATCAAAGCTATCAGCAAGGTTTGATATCATAAATAGCAGCCTGCTGAACTCACTTGATAAAAGCTCAATGTATTTTGATGTTGAGCCTCCGAAAATATTTAAAAATTACCTTGGCAATTTATCGTATCATTTTATAAACGTTATGACGATCCCTACCCTGCTCCATTATGAAGACAGGTCATCAATGGCACATTCCATAGAAAGCCGTGTACCGTTCCTTGATTACAGGCTGGTTGAGCTTGGGCTTAACCTGAAATCTGTACATTTATCTTATAAAGGCACCTCACGCCCTTTGTACAGAAAAGCTTTAAAACCCCATTTACCCGAAGAAGTAGTGAACAGGAAAGATAAACTGGGCTTCCCGGTTCCGTTTAAAGAATGGACGCACAATTCCCTAAAAAATTATATTTATGATGAATTATTAACCCCTGATAATATTCTTTTCAATTATATCAATAAACCAAATCTGGAATTAAACTTAAAGAATCATTTTTCTGACCTGAAGGATTACAGCTGGGAGATTTGGAGAATTTTAAGCCTGAACCATTTTTTAAAATTGTTCAGGTAATTATTCTTTTTGTAATGAGTTTTAATGCTGACAATTAATTATGTATTTATTTTATATTTATAACATTAATTTAAATAAATGTATAACGGGATAACCTGAATTTGATAAAATTCATTTTAGAGTCATATTCATTCAGAAGAATTGTCATTCTTACGGTTCTATCATTACTTTTACTGTTTGCAGCCAGTAAAATTTTTGATCTAACATGGGGAAGCAGCTCTTCTATACCTATTGTAAATCTTGATGACGTATATTCAGCCCCGGTACAATATGATAATTTTAACAGGATAAATCTGAAGCTTGTTGCAAAAGACTTAATTGCAATAGAAGGGAATAAGAAGTTTAAGCTGAAGGATCATCCGACAGGATATGACTATTATGATACAATAAAAGTGTTTTATCCAGATACTTCATTTGATAAGACCAATAAATTATTTCTGCAGTTCGAAGATTCCGGTAATTTTGATTCAGTTTATATTGTAATTGCCAAATCCCAGGAAAACCAGATTTATTACAAACAGATATTTTACAGCTCAGTTATAATTGATAAGCTGAATAAATTCAGCGACGACCCCGAAATTTTCAGGATTGACAGCAAAAAATTAGTCAACATAGATCTTTTAAATGATAATGATACACTGATAAATAAAGTACTTTCCTATTTCAACTCCAACATCGATAACCTTGGTATTGCGGAGTGCGGAAGGAACTGCACTGTTTTCCAGGAAATATGCAGTAATTTCGGAGTTCCCTGCAGGTTGGTAAATCTTCAGGGTGGTGATGTTGACCAGGTGGGGTATTACAATTTTATTGGCTACCCGCTGCATGTTGTCTGCGAAGTTTATTCAAGTCATCACCAAAAGTGGTATGTAATAGACCCTACCTATGGTTTCAGGTTCAGGCATAGAACATTTCAGGATTTTTTAAGTGCAGTGGAAATAAGCAATAAATATACATTCCGCAGGGAAGATGAGATAGACCAGGATAGCATCCTGCTTACAAAACGAACACTTGTTGGAAGAGATTATTTTAAATATTATGAAAATGTTCTTTTTTCCAAACCCGAATGGAAAAACAAGTATCTAAGGAAACTGGTTAGTATATTTTATGGAAATTTTAACTATTATTTGTACCTGTATTCAAACAATTTTCCGATAGTAAAAAATGGTATATATTATGTCGGTATAAAAACATTTATGTACTTTTTTATGCTGATTCTGTATATTAATGCTGTATTGTTTTTACTTATGCGAAGACTTTTCCTGGTTAAAAAGCCAAAGAATAATTTAAAGCAAAAAACTATATGATAGACAGCATACTTTCTAAAGGTAAAAAAAATAATAAGAAAAATGTGGTTGTATTCGGCGCTCATCCTGATGATTTTGAGGTTGGTTGTTCGGGTACTATCCTGAAATACCTGGATTCAATAAACCTTAAGATAGTTGTAATGTCAGACAGGTATGAAGACGGCAAGCTTAGGAACCTGAAGGAAAAGGATAAATCTTTCAAAGTTTTAGGGCTCGATAAGATACCCTGTACTGTATATGATATTCCCACCAGGATATTTCATGATTACAGGTCTAAGATAAGGAATATCTTATACGATATTGCCACAAAAACAGATGTAGATGTAATATTCACTCCTCCTATACATGATATTCACCAGGATCATATTGTACTTGCAGATGAAGTTATAAGGTTATTCAGGGAAAAAACAATTTTCGGTTATGAAGTTATCCGTAGCGGGTATGACTTTATGCCTAACATGCACGTAAATCTGCCGGTTGATCTTGTAAACCTGAAGATAAAAGCTTCCCAGTGTTATAAATCTCAATGGTCAACAACCAAAAGCGGCGGATATTATTTCAGCAAGGAAGTAATGAAAGGGCTAATGCGCGCACGGGGTGCACAATTTGGCATAAAATATGCTGAAGCGTTTGAAGTGTATCATTTGAAATTGTAATGCAGAAAATAATTGTTCTAACTTTCAATTATGAACCAAGCCAGTTCCCAGCCGCGCCGGATAGTGAGAACAGGTTCTATACGTACGGATTTGGCAGCGCTTTCGGCAGGCTTATTCAAAATCAGATTCGAAGGTATGAAGTAGAAGTTTGGCGGCTTGATGGATACTGTGAAGTTAATTATTCTGAAAAAATAATTGAAAAGGTTAAATACAGGATATACAAAGCAGCAAAGATAAATAAACTTGGTTTCTTTTCATGGAAATTCATTAAAGACCTGAAAAGTGAAAACAAGAGAACCAAACCGATATTTTTTGTTGTTCATACTCATAACTGGCAGACATACCAGATAGCATTCTTCTTAAAAGGTGCAAAGATAATTACAACGCATCATGGGGACTGGTCACCATTTTTTTTATATGAAACAACAAAAGGCTTCAGGAAAATCAAAGCTTTTCTGGGGAAAGCTGCCGAAAAGATAACATTCAGGAACATCACATATTTCCTTATTTGTGATCTTGCTGAAGTAAAATATATAAAATTGGCAGCACCGGGAATGAAGTATGAAATATTTTCTACAGGGCTGGATATACACAGGTTTAAAACTATTAACAGGGCAGATGCAAGAAAAGAGCTTGGGCTGGATATAAATAAAAAATACATTTTATATGTAGGAAAGCTTTATAAATACAAACAGGTAGATAAGCTGATAAAAATTTGGCTTGAGATAAAAAAAGAAATACCCGAAACTGAATTGCTTATAGTGGGAAACGAAGGAAGAGATAAATGGGGAGAAGAATATTACGATCTTGCAGTATCAAGCGGAGCAAAAATAATAGGAAGAATTTTAAATACAGAGCTTTATAAATATTACTGTGCAGCTGATGTATATGTTATAATGACATTACGCAATGATTACTTTGGAGGTACAGGAATTGCGCCACTGGAAAGTCTGGCGTGTAACACCCCTGTAGTAACAAACTCACTAAAGAACTACCTGGGCGATAACGCGGATGAGATCGGGGAAACACCGGAAAATGAAGACGAATATAAAGAAGATATCATAAAAGTATTACGATATCCCGGAAAATACAAAAATATGCGTGAAAGTGTCGAAAAATTCTATTCATGGGAAGCGGTCGCAGACAGAATGGAAAATATATTTATAATTTTAAACGAAAATTAAGAAATACTAAAAATATTATTTTAATCAAATGAAAAGAATACTTGCTATCGGACCACATCCCGATGATATTGAGCTTGGCTGTTTTGGCACTATGGCTAAGTATATTAAAAACGGAGATGAGGTAAACTTCCTGGTATTAACAAAAGGCGAAGGCGGCACAGATGAGAACAACCGTATCAGTGAAGCGGAAGAATCTGCATCACTTATAGGAGCAAACCTCTTCATAGAAAA
>JAPUEV010000345.1:0-2014 GCA_027492415.1 Ignavibacteria bacterium | reverse complement strand
TACATGGCTGATAGAGCTGTTGAAGGACTTGCTGAATACCGGGCATTTGATATTTTACTGAATGATAAGTACGTTGAAGGTTTTGATGTAATTAAGGTAGTTAACTGATATGATATGTACTGTACATCAGCCAAACTACCTGCCTTACCTGGGATTTTTTGAAAAGGCTTTCAAAAGTGATGTATTTATTTTATATGATACCACTCAATTCAAAAAAAATGACTGGCAGAACCGGAATAAGATCTGTGTTTCCGGCGGATGGCAATGGATATCACTTCCTGTACTGCATGATTTTGGCCAGAAGATAAATGAAGTTAAGATAAAAGACCCGAAGAAAAGCTTAAGTAAAAACTGGCGGTCACTGCAGGTAACATACAGCCGCTCCCCGTACTTTAAACAATTTGCACCAGCATATGAAGAAATCTTTAGCTCAGAAATAGAATTGCTTACTGAGCTCAACTGCAGAATTATAACAAAAACAGCAGAACACCTTGGAATAAAATCTAAATTTATAAGAAGCTCCGAGCTTCCGCTGATAAACACAACCAGCACGCAGGCATTGATTGATCTTACAAAGCTGGTTGATGCTGATACATATATATCGGGTGGAGAAGGAATAAATTATCTTGATATGGGATTGTGGAACAGCACTGGTCTTAAAATTATGTTCCAGAAATATCATCATCCTCAATATACTCAATTCAACAATTCAGAATTTCAGCCATACATGAATATTCTTGACTTACTGTTCAATTGCGGTAATAACAGTCTTGAAATTTTGACAAAGGGACAGGAATATTAATCATTTAAATAAGCTTCTATCAGGCTATCCTTATCTTTTACTGTATATCCTAATGATTCAAATCTTTTAATAAGATCCAATTTCGTATACTTCTTATCCTCATGCACTTCAATAATATAATTCTTTATCTTTCTGATTGATTCATCCTTTGAATTCAGGAAGATCTGGTACTCACTGCCTTCGCAGTCAATTTTACCGAACTGGAATTCGTCTACTCCGGTTTTAGCTAAGATATCATCAAATGCCAGGACATTAACTGTAGTTTTATCATAGTGTCCTTCATCAAATTTCCTGTCAATCATCGTATTACAGCCAGCCCATTCAAAAGAATAAAAATCTGATGTACCGTTGAAATCACTCACAGCAAACGGGAACGGTTTTATATTTGCAGCACTGTTTAATTTAATATTATCAGAAAGTCTTTTAAAAGTATTCGGGAATGGTTCAAATGAAAATATTTCTGCTTTGGGATACTTTTTGCTGAAAAGCAGCGAAAAATAACCTACATTAGCTCCGATATCAAGTATATTAAATTTTGCTTCGGGGTCACCTTTAAAGGAATAATCATCATTTACAAATATCTCAAATAATGTTGTAAGGTCTCCGGCACTTTTGTTAACACTAAGGTTCAGTCCGTTTTTAAGACCGAAATTATAAAAAGTATTATCTTCACCTTTTATATATTTCAGATTATAAAATTTTAATGCGCTTCTTAGATTAAAAACATCAAGCATTTTGTTAAAATTCTTTAATTTTGTTCCTAACATTACTTAAATATAGTGTTATTTTTTTTGAAATGATTTTTAACTAAACTTAAAAGGGATAGTATAATACCTGTTTATATATTATTTTTTTGATTAATAATTAATTAAATTACATAAAATTAACAAAAGTTAACAGGAAAAACGATTAGTGATATTATTTACTGCAGATATAGATTGGGCACCTGAAGAGGTAATTGCCGATACACTGAATTTATTTGAATATTACGGAGTTAAGTGCACTTTCTTTTCAACGCACCATTCACTTGAGCTTACTAAATCAAATAAAAAACTATTTGAAACCGGTATTCATCCGAATTTCAACCCTTTGTTGAACTGCAAATCAGATAAACGAGCTGAAGATATTCTTGATGAAATTCTGGATATTCACCCTGAAGCACAGGGGATCAGGTCACACTCAATGATGCAAAGTACAGGTCTGCTTCAGATG
>JAPUEV010000344.1 GCA_027492415.1 Ignavibacteria bacterium | reverse complement strand
CTACACAGCCCTAATACCGCTTGATAAGACCGTGCTTAAGAACAGCAAGTTCAATAAAGTAATTGGCTATGTAATTATTGCGGCAGGCTATGACGCTAAGAATTTCCTTACACAGACGAACCTTGGTATTTTCCGCAGCTTCAGCAGGGATAACATCCTGAACAAGCTTACTTCAACTCCTGTAATTTCTGAGTTCTCCGAGTCTGAGCTTGTGGGGTCATCAAACAAGGATATATCCAAATCATTCGCAAAATCGCTTGATGCGTTCCGTGAAAGTGTAAAGGATAAGATCGATAAATCAGCCTTAAGGTATGATGAGTTTGAGAGCGAGATATATAAATCTTATTATGTATTAAGCGAGAACAAAACTGCTAATAATATCGCCAGCCCCAAAATTTATGTTGTAAGCGTTAAAGTAAATGATTTCAGCCTCAGCACTTTCTTCTTTTTCCGCTACCTGCTTTTCCTTGTGCTGATATACCTAATTTTCCTATTCATCTACATTATTTACAAGGCTTTTTCATACCTGCTTGATACGGAGTCAGTGAGATTTATAAAATTCGGCTTCAGGGAAAAGCTTTTCGCATCTTTCATGCTTGCATCGGTTATACCTATAGTAATACTTGCAATTTACACGCGTGCGTTTGTAAATGATAAAAATGAAGATTTCTACAAGAACCAGCTTATCAGTGATCTTAGAATAGTTGACCAGTATGTTAAAAGCCGCATAACAGCCGATGCATTAAAGCCGGATAAAAAAACAAGTAAAGATATTAACTCCGCTTACCAGAACCTGTTTGCAAGAGGGTTTTCTGAAACAGACAAGAACTTTAATTTTTATTTTAAGAATAAGCTTGCAGCAACAACAAGCGAGCAGCTTTATAAATCAGACCTGCTGGATACCAGGATTAGCGGCAGCGCATTCTATAACCTTGCTTTATTAAAGAAAGATTATTTTTCAGAGAACCAGCAGATAGGTGATTATACGTTCATAGTAGGCTATAAGCCGGTGTTCGATAATTTTAATAATCTCATCGGGATAATTTCAACCCAGACTGTATTTAAGCAGAGTGAAATTAACCAGGAACTTACCGAAAGCCTTGTTTATATTCTCGGTCCCTATTTTGCGGCGGTTATACTGCTTGTATTCATTGTAAACTTCCTTTCATACCGTATTTCCAATCCTATCCTAAAGCTGCAGAAGGCAACTGAGCAGCTATCGCGCGGTAACATTGATGTGCAGGTTAAATCAAACAGTAAAGATGAAATTGGCGAGCTTGTAAAATCGTTTAACCGTATGATAAAAGAGCTGAAGCGCTCCCGGGCAGAGCTGCAGAAGGCTGAAAGGGAAGGCGCATGGCGCGATATCGCGAGGCAGGTGGCGCATGAGATAAAGAATCCTTTAACCCCTATGAAGCTTGCAATGCAGCATTTATATTACGCGTACACACACGGCAGCAATGATTTTAAATCCATAATTCAGACAACCAACAAGCTTATTATTGACCAGGTTGAGACCCTGAACCGTATTGCAACGGAGTTTTCAAACTTTGCCAAGCTGCCCAGCAGGAATTATGAAGAGCTTAATATGACCTCAATTCTGGAAGATGTTGTTCATTTAATGGATACAAAGGGTAATATTTCGCTTAACCTTGATCCGAAAATTAAGGATCTATGTGTAACCGGTGATAAGGATGAAGTAAAGCGCGCGCTGATAAACATAATTAAGAACTCGATGCAGGCAATAGATGAGATAGAAGACAGCCATTTTAACGGGAAGATAAATATTGAAAGCCATAAAGTGAACGGGTATTTTTCTGTAAAGATAAAAGATAACGGCGTTGGCATGGATGAAGAGACACAGCAGAAGCTGTTTGAGCCGTACTTTTCTACAAAGTCCAGCGGTATGGGGCTGGGACTTGTTATCACAAAAAAGATTCTAGATGATATGAAGGCAAAGATCAAGGTTAACAGCAGTGTATCAAAAGGAACTGAAGTTGAAATTAATTTTAAATTAGCAGATCATAAATAAGTGTACATAAAAATTACTGCTTTGAGAAAATAAAAAAGGCACCTTTGTTAGGTGCCTTTTTGTTTAAATAAACTTTGTATTATCTTTTAAAGTACCAGTATTTTTCATCTTCGTAGAAGAATTCCATGCCGTAATGTTTCCTTATCAGCACTTTAAATACTATAAATTTACCCGGTGCTTTTGTTATCTTAGGGTGTCTGCCAAAATCACTGCAGGTGCTAAGCTCAAATAATGTGGTTCTCATTATTTTGCTGGGTTTATATTCACCAACGTATATTGTTTTACTTGCCTGCATTACCTGTTTTTAATTACCTAAATATATATATTCATTATTATAATGACAAGGAAAATATGAGTAATATAACCTGAAAAAGGGATTACAAATTTAAATTCAGTTAATTTTTGGTTAAGTTTATTGAATTAAAGCAGGGTAGGGCATTTTCTTAATAATTTATGCAGGTAAATTTTGATAAAATAGTATGGTTTCTTAAATTGAAATTCCCATAATATTTGCGTATTTTTAAGGAATTATGCAAAAATTATCAGGTTTTGTTCCTATTATCGGAGCGCCAAATGCGGGGAAATCAACTCTGCTTAATTTTATTTTGGGGCAGAATATTTCTATTGTCACCCCAAAGCCGCAAACCACAAGGAACAGGATAACAGGTATCTACACAAAAGATAATGTGCAGATAGTTTTTGTTGATACACCGGGAATCCTGGATCCCAAATACAAGCTGCAGCAGTTCATGAGCAGGGAAATTGAATCAAGCGTTAATGAATCTGATATTATTCTGCTGGTTGTTGATATTACTAAATATGAAAGACAGTCATTTGAAAACCTTTACAATAAATATAAAAAAGATTTTGCATCACATAAGCTTTTTTGTGTTCTGAATAAGATCGATACGATAAGGAAAGAAGATGTGTTCCTGGTAATAAAGGACCTGAGCGAGAATTTCAAAATTGACGAGATAATTCCGGTTTCTGCAGCCAAAGGCTTTAATGTTGATGAGCTGCTGAGGACAATTATAAAATACCTGCCTGAGAATGAATTTTTTTTTGAAAGCGATGTTTTAACCTCGCAGCCTGAAAAGTTCTTTGTTTCTGAGATAATAAGGCAGAACATCCTTAAGCAGTTCAACGATGAGATACCATTTTCAGTTTACATTGATATCGAAGAGTTCAAAGAGCGTGAAAGCGGCAAAGATTATATCAGCGCTTCGGTTATTGTTGAGCGTGAATCACAAAAAGCAATTATAATCGGTGAATCCGGCGCGAAAATTAAAAAGCTGGGTGAATACTCACGCCGGGCGATTGAAGATTTCCTTGGAAGGCCTGTTTACCTGGAGCTTTTTGTCAAAATGAAAAAAGACTGGAAGAACGATGAGGATTTCCTGAAGAAGAATTTCAATAAATTCGGCACATCAGTTACTTAAATTTAGATCATACAATATTTGGAAACATCATTCACAAAATACCGCGAGTTAATTGATAAACAGCTGACAGATTTCCTTGAAGATGAGACAAAGCGCTCAAGGTACTGCAAGGATAACCAGAAGTATCCTTACACATTATTTGACCCGCTTAATTACATAATGTCCGGCGGCGGAAAGCGTGTGAGGCCGATACTTGTACTGCTTTCATGCGAAGCATTTGGCGGGAATATAGATAATGCGATTGATGCCGCAATTGCAGTTGAGATACTGCATAACTTTACCCTTGTACATGATGATATTATGGATAATGCAAATACAAGGCGCGGCAAGCAGACGATCCACAAGAAGTGGGATGTGAATGCAGCCATACTTGTCGGCGATGAGCTTATCGGGCTATCATACCGCTCTTTGCTAAGGGCAAAAACATCAAATATTACCGGTGTGCTGCAGGCGTTTACCGATGGTGTTATAGAAGTATGTGAAGGACAGGCGCTTGATAAGGAATTTGAATTAAGCACTGATGTGGCAATTGATGATTATAAGATAATGATCCGCAAAAAAACAGCCGAGCTCCTGCGCACCTCTTCGGTAATGGGTGCAATTATTGGTAATGCAGATAAAGCCGGCATTGAAGCCATCAGCAATTATTCAGAAAATATCGGCCTTGCATTCCAGATACAGGACGACCTGCTAGATGTAATTGCAGATGAAGGTGAGTTCGGCAAGAAAATTGGCGGAGATATACTTGAAAGAAAGAAAACATTTTTATATCTAAAAGCTCTGGAAATTCTGACCGGCAAACAGCGTGATGACTTTATGTATCTTTATAATACCAATGACGGAAGTGAAAGCAAAATTAAAAAGATAATTTCGCTTTATAATGATATTTGCGTAATAGGCTCAGCAAAAGATGAAATAGCAGGCTATACTGAAGAGGCAAACAGAAATCTTGACTGCATTAAGAATGAAAATGCAAAGCAGCTGCTTGAAAGCTTTTCCGGAATGTTACTGAACCGGAGCTATTGATGGTAAAAAAGACTGTTACAATTGTCAATAAGGCCGGAATGCATACAAGACCTGCATCCAATATCGTAAAAATAGCTTCCCGCTACAGGTCTGATTTTTACATTGTGAAAAACGGCTACAGGATAAACGGGAAAAGTATTATCGGAGTAATGACGCTTGCAGCGGAGCAGGGCTCTACGTTAACCCTGGAAATTGAAGGCGAGGATGAAGAGAAAGCATCGCAGGAACTCATAAAATTTTTTGAAGACGGCTTTGGAGAGCTGTAATTAATTTTTGTTAAAGAACGAAAAAATATATAAAGGACTCGCTGCATCGAAGGGAATATCGATGGGGAATCCTTTTGTTTACCGCGCGGAAGTTCCAAGCTATAAAGTTGATGTTTCCCCGGCTGCTGTTGTTTCTGCGGATATAGAAATATCTGATTACCAGAACGCAATAACTCAGTCAGTTAAAGAGCTTAAAAAGATATTTACTCTTGCAAAGGAAAAACTTGAAGATAAGAACCTCCAGATATTTGAAGCACAGCTTAGCTTCCTTCATGATGAATTTTTCCATACCAAAGTTAAGGAAAGAATTAAAAGAGAGAACAAGCAGGCATTTGTAACTTTTAAAGAAGAGATACAGATACTTGAAAATGCCATAGTTTCTTCAAATGATGAATATATCCGCGAACGGGTTAATGATATTGAAGATATGAAGAACCGCGTCCTGCGCAATCTGCTGAAGGGCAGGCTGGTCTCTAAGATCACAGAAAACTCAATTGTAATAGCGCGCAATCTTTCGCCGGCTGATACAATACTTTTCAGCAACCGTAACCTGCTTGGTATTGCCACAGATCTCGGCGGATTTAATTCACATGTAGCTTTAATATCGCGCTCACTAAGGATACCTGCAGTTGTAGCTATGCATGATATATCGGTCAACATTACTGCCGGTGATTTCCTTATCATAGATGGATACAAGGGACTTGTGATAAAAAATCCCACAGAAAGCACCATACAAAGCTACAAAGAACAGATCGAAATAAACAAAAGCATTGAAACAAAGCTTGAAGAGCTTGAAAAGCTGCCCAGTGAAACCAAGGACGGAAAGTATGTTCAGCTTTCAACAAATCTGGAATTCAACAATGAAGTGGATTATGTAGTAACACATTTTGGATGTGATGTAGGGCTTTACCGCACTGAACATTTATTCATGGAGCAGGGTGATTTCCCTTCTGAAGAAGACCAGTACAAACAGTATAAATTCCTTGCTGAGCGCATCTATCCAAAAACTGTGACGATCAGAACTTTTGATATTGGCGGCGATAAGATACTGCCGGAATCGCAAAAAGAAATAAATCCATTCTTAGGCTGGCGCGGAATCAGGATATGCCTGGATAAAAAAGATATTTTCCTTGCGCAGCTGAGAGCTATTTTAAAAGCATCTGCATCGGGAAAAATAAAGATTATGCTTCCGATGATTTCAGGCATAGAAGAAGTTAAGAAAACATTTGAGCTTATCTCCGAGGCAAAAGCGCAATTGAAGGAACAGAATATCAGGTTTGACGAGAATATCAAAGTTGGGGTCATGATAGAGATACCTTCTGCGGTAATACTTGCAGACGAGCTGGCTGAAATG
>JAPUEV010000343.1:2539-6119 GCA_027492415.1 Ignavibacteria bacterium | reverse complement strand
AAGCATTGCTGTAATAAAGCATACTCTCTTTTATAGAAGGCTCAAGCATGTTATGATACCGGTTTATAAATCGCTCTGTCCAGTCATACTCGCCAAGCTGTAAGCCCATTCTAAGCACATTGCTGAAAACCGTAAACCGCAGGTATTTTTCACCGGAGAAATTATAAAGCTGTACCATCATCTTGAACGCTTCAAATAATTCCCGGTTAAATGTTCCGCTGCCTTTAAGGGTTTTATAGTAAAGGGTATTTACGAGTATGGTCGAAAGAATGAACTTTTCATTTCCGGTGATAGCTTCGTTGTTCGTAATTCCGGCTTTCAGGGCTTCAAGGTCAATTTTATCGTTATCGTTTTTCAATATTTTGTAAATTTCGTAATAGGGTAAAAGAAGCTTATTGTAGTAAAAATCATTTTCAGCAAATTCAGAAAATAGTCCTTCAAGGTCAATCTTTTCCAGCATCATCGATGTGAATTCATCACCTTTGATGTTATCAAGGTAGCCGGTTCTCCAGAAAATATTATATTGTTTGAACATATCCACCATAAAAGCAGCTATCAGTGTTCCGCTTAGCTTTTTTTCATGCTCAAACATAAGTTTCTCATTGTTCCGTTTTGTATAAAATTCTATCAATGTCTTTTCAAACTCACTTTGCCTTGAAACAGCGTTCAGCTCGATAAAACTTTTATCATTATTTTTTATAATTTTATTCAGATGTTTTGTGAACTGGCTGTCAAGTCCGCGCCTGTCAAAAATACCAAGAAGCCGCCTGTTATATTCATCCTCATCTTCAAACAGATCGCCTGCCACCAGAAATTTTTCGCATGATCTTGTGAGCAGGTAAATTATTGTCTTAATATTTTCATCATTATACTTTTTTCCGGGGAATGTTATATCATACAGCTGTTTCCTTGTAAGCTCAAATCTTTTCAAAGGTTCGGTATCTATTATGTAATTATAAAGCTTTATTACATTCCCGTTTTGATTGTAATAAGGTGAATTAAGAAAATCACCGAAATCCCTTATCTCGCTTTCGTTAAGTGAATTAATTAAGAAAATTAATGAACTTTTCCTCATAAACATCTATAATCTTTATGCTATAAAAATAGCCTAAAATCAGCTATAAATTGATATAATCATTGAATTATAGCAATATAGTTATAATCTTTGGCATAAAATATTCTTTGAAATTTACCGATTACGAGCGTTATCTTTGTTTTATTCAATAATTTAATAAATTTGATAATGATAAAAACTTATTTACTCGCTTTTCTTGTTGCATTTGTTTTTATTTTTGGAAGCTGCGGAAAAAAAGAAATAGTAAAGCCTAATGCAAAATTCATTGGCACTTACCAGGTAAAGGATGTTTGGGGAAGCAGCAAGCCTGAGCTTGGCAGCGGCTCTTTAGAATATGTGATCACAATAAAGCCCAGCGGTGATAGCGCAGTTATTATTGATAATATCAACAAGACATTAAACGGAGTTACCGCAAAAGTGCAGGGTGATTCACTTTTAATCGATAAGCAGTCAGCAAAATCCACATCAGGCTCAACATACGATGTTGACGCCGAAACAGGAGTTCTAACCGGCAAAAATCTAAAAGTCAATTTTGCTTATAACGATCTGGACAGAAGCAATTTGATAGGGTATGTTGTACTTACAATGGATGGCGTAAAAGACAGCACCACATCTGCAAAATAAGTTTAGCTGTTTCGGAATAAATCCTGGCTGCTGTAGCCTTTCTCATAAAACAGACTGGTTCCGGCAGCTACAAGGATTGGCTTCATAAATACATTTACCACCGGCAAAAACATCAGCAAAAATGCGGTAAAACCGAAGCCATAAGTCACAAGCTTTCCCTTACGCGTCACTTTCAGCTTATCCCGGAAGCGCATTTTCTTCCTTGTCATTGGGTAGTCTAAGAAATCCAACGCATTATAAAAGCACGAAAAGATCACGCCGATAACAGCAGATAACACAGAGCCTGCCGCGGGAACAGCATTGAGCAAAAATATCAGGAACAGAAAGAAAATGTAAAATACCAATTTCTGAACTTCACCCTTAATGCTTATATAAGCATCCTCCCAGAATCCCATTTCATTCATTTTGCTTTCTGTTACAATTTCTTCAACGCGCTGTGAAATTTCTTCATTGAATGGTGCCGTTACAATATTGCCAAGTATGGTGAAAAGCAGGTAACATACAAATAATGTTAACAGGAACCCGATTATCAGCAATGCGGTATGAATGAATTTCAGCCAGAAACCGGCTTCAGTGTTTTCAATTCCCAGCCAGTTATCAAGCGAGCCCATCAGCCATTTATATGTGAAAATAAAAACGCTCCCGTAAATTAATAAATTAATTAACATGGGAGCGATAGAATACTTAATAAGTACTTTATGTGTAAAAAAGAATTTCAGGCTTCTGAACGGGTATGTAAATCCGAAAAGAAAATCCTTCATTGATTCTTCCTTAGTACATTTATTTTATTTTTTTGAAAAGATTTACAAGGTCAAGCTTCTCCCATGTAAAATCCTTATCATTCCTGCCAAAATGACCGTATGCAGCGGTTTTCCTGTAAATAGGCCTTCTCAGCTTTAATCTTTCCATAATGCCTTTTGGAGTAAGATTAACGTTCTTCTTTATAAACGCTGCAATTTTGCTGTCTGCAACCCTGCCTGTTCCGTTTGTATCAACATAAATTGATACCGGCTGTGCAACACCAATTGCGTATGAAAGCTGTATCATACATTCTGATGCAAGCTTGGCTGCAACTATGTTCTTTGCCAAATGCCTTGCTGCGTATGCTGCGCTTCTATCCACCTTGGATGGATCCTTGCCTGAAAATGCGCCGCCGCCGTGCGGAGCTTTCCCGCCATATGTATCAACTATGATCTTTCTGCCGGTTAAGCCTGTATCACCATGCGGTCCGCCAATTTCAAACCTGCCTGTTGGATTAACATGGAATATGGTCTTCTTATCAAGCAGCCTTGCGGGAATAACTTTCTTTATAACGTTCTTTATTACATCAGCTTTTATCTTTGCCTGTGATACATCGGGGTCATGCTGAGTAGAAATTACCACTGTATCAACCCTTAAAGGCTTGTTATCATCGCTGTATTCAATTGTTACCTGTGATTTCGCATCAGGTCTTAAATAAGGCATAAGCTTTAAGTTACGCTTTCTTATATCAGCAAGCCTTTTTACAAGCTTGTGCGCGTACACCAAAGCCATCGGCATATATTCAGGTGTCTCGTTGGTTGCGTAACCGAACATCATACCCTGGTCACCGGCGCCGCCTGTATCAACACCCATTGCAATATCAGGTGACTGTTTGTTGATAGCTGACATTACGTTTATTGAATGGAAATCAAACCTGTAATCGCCTTTTGTGTAACCGATATCTTTTACTACGTTCCTTACCACTTTTTGTATATCTACATAATGTGATGTTGTAATTTCTCCGCCAACAAGCACAAGTCCGGTTGCGCAGAAAGTTTCGCATGCAACACGTGCTGTTTTATCGTGTGCAAGTATATCGTCTAATATTGCATCTGAGATCTGGTCGCAGACTTTATCCGG
>JAPUEV010000343.1:959-2439 GCA_027492415.1 Ignavibacteria bacterium | reverse complement strand
TTGTTATCTTTCAGAAAGTCAGAAATACTTATTCCGTCTGTATATTCTTCAATAAAACATATTGCGTCAGCAATATGACGTAATCTGATCTCATCATTATTCATCTCTTTCATATATCAGAACTTTCTCATTATCTATTCGGGGTTTAATGTATTTAGATAAGCCCCCGGCAGAAATCAGGTCAACTTTACTGTTTAATAGTTTTTCCAGGTCAAATTGCATGGTAATAAATTCCATCCCAACTTTTTTGGTATAATCAAGTTCAACTAATATATCTATATCACTATCCACACTCTGTTCATTTCTTGCATATGAGCCGAACAAAAAAGCCTTAATTACCGGCTTATCCTTAAAAAATTTCCTGATCTTATTTACTGTTTCTTCGCTCATAATATATTATTTGCTTGATTCCAAAACAAGCTCGGCAAAATCTTTAACTTTTACTTCTTCTGATCTGCCTTTTTCCTTAACCCCGTCTGTTAACATCGTCATGCAGAAAGGACATGCTGTTGATATTATATCAGGATTTGTCTCAAGCGCTTCTTCAGTTCTTTCAATATTCACCTTTTTGCCAATTTTCTCTTCCATCCACATCCTTCCGCCGCCCGCGCCGCAGCATAAACCGCGGTCTTTGCTGCGTTTCATCTCGTTCATCTCGCCGTTATTTACCTGCTTTATCAATTCACGCGGCTCTTCATATATATCATTATATCTGCCAAGGTAACATGAATCATGATATGTAACCTTTTTATCTATCTTCTTGGTTGCGTCAATTTCAATTTTCTTATCGTTAACAAGCTCACCAATGAATTCACTGTGATGAACTACTTCGTAATCTCCGCCAAATTCTTTATACTCATTGCCTATTGTTTGCAGGCAGTGCGGACAGCTTACAAGTATCTTCTTGAAATTATACTTCTTCATCGTTTCAACATTCTCTTTTATCATCGTTTGAGCCAAGAATTCATTGCCTAATCTGCGGGCTGAATCACCGTTGCATTTTTCTTCTGTGCCAAGCACAGCATAATTTACCTTTGCCTTATCAAGCAGTGTTGCCACAGAGCGTGTAACATTCTGGTACCTGGCGTCAAATGATCCCGCGCAGCCTACCCAGTATAAAACATCAAACTCCTGCTTTTCAGCCGCAACAGGAACAGTGATATCCATTCCTTCAGTCCATTTAAGCCTGTCTGATTGGGGGTAAGCCCACGGCGCACCGTTATTTTCCATGTTGCCAAATACTGTCATTAACTCCTCAGGGAAGCGTGACTCTGATTGCACAAGGAAGCGCCTCATATCAACTATAGGGTTAACATGCTCTATGTTAACGGGACACTCCTGTACACAAGCCATACAGCTTGTGCATGACCAAAGCTCTGCATCGGTAATGTAGCTTTCAGAAACAAGCTTTTTGCTTTCAATATCTGCGGGAATATCTCCGCCTGCAACAAGCAGCGGAGCCTTCTCGGAAGTTCTTTCC
>JAPUEV010000343.1:0-949 GCA_027492415.1 Ignavibacteria bacterium | reverse complement strand
AATTATCTTGCGTGGTGATAGCGGCTTTCCTGTTATATTTGCAGGGCAGACTGCTGTACACCTGCCGCACTCCGTACACGCATATCCATCAAACATTTCCTTCCATGTCAATTGCTCAATATCACCTGCCCCAAGGAAAACATTTTCCTTTTCAAAATCTATTTCTTCTGTATCAAGTGTCTGCGGGCCGATTTTTGATAAATATACATTTGGCAGCGAGGTTACTATATGGAAATGCTTGGAGTAGGGAAGGTAATTCATGAATGTGAGGATAATTACTATATGCCCCCACCAGAAAATATTATAGAATGTAATTTCATTACCTGCAAAAATTGTTGTAAGGTGCGATGCAATAAAATGTGCTTTATAATAAGCCGCATAGTCCGGATGAACAAATGTTTTGGTTGCGTTTACACCGTACATTGTAAGCATAACACCCATTATCAAACAAAGTATAAATGTTGCATCTGCGTTCGTGTTGCCATCACCCTGTAAACGCTTTGGATGAAGGACATACCTTCTGAATAATGCATAAATAACTGAAAGTATTACCAGCAGCCCGAAGAGATCCTGCGATGCGAAGAATACCTGTGATACTGCCCCAAGCATACCCAGCGAAAATCCTGAATAGAATCCCTGGATAAATGCTTCCATCACTGCGGTTATTAGTACAAGAAATCCCCAGAAAATAAGCGCATGCATAAGGCCTGCAACAGGGTCACGGAATATCTTAGCCTGGCCTATGCCAATGCCAAGTACTTTCCATATCCTTTGGCCAACATCACTAAAACGGTTCTCACTGCGCCCCAGCATTAAATAGCTGCGGATCCTTAACAGGTTATATGTAAACAGGGATAGTGCGGCGAGAAAGAGTACTATAAATACAATGTTTTGAATGTGCATAGCGCAAAATTATTGAAAAATGAGGAAAATATAAAGGGAATTGTCA
>JAPUEV010000342.1 GCA_027492415.1 Ignavibacteria bacterium | reverse complement strand
CAGAAGGTCAATTGCCTTTTCAAGATCTTTACTCTTTACTGCTTTCTCATCCTTCCAGTTATCATCAATCCTGCCCCTGTATTTCAATAACCTGTTCTTATCATACAGGTAAATATCGGGAGTGCAAACTGCATCATATTTCTTTGCAGCTGTTTGATCCTCATCACGCAGATACGGGAACACAAACTTTTTATCCCCGGCCCGCTTAATCATCCCTTCAAATGAATCTTCAGGGTAAGCATTTTCATCATTTGCGTTAATGCATACTAAGGCGAACGATGACGCTGAATATTTTTTCGCGATATTATTTATCCTGTCCTCAACTGCTATTACGTATGGACAGTGGTTACAGGTGAACATAATACACAGAATATCTTTATCATCAAAATCACTTAATGAATATACCTTGCCGTCAGTTCCCTTTAATGAGAACGGATTAGCTTTTGAGCCGATATGTAATTCATTTGGTGATACAGGCATTATTTTTCAATTTATAATTTATAATTAGTAATTAGCAATGAACAATTTGTCATGCTGAACTTGTTTCAGCATCTAGAATATCATCAAATTCCATCACAAATTTTTTATGATCATTTTTATCATAACAAATGGTATTTATGCCAAATTTTTGAGCTGCGGTGCAGTTTTCTTCAAGGTCATCTATAAACAGTGATTCTTCAGGCTTTACACCCAGGTGACTGATTGTGCGCTCATAAATTATATCATCCGGTTTCAGTGAGTTCAGCTCGTATGAAAGCGCAAATTTTTCAAGCAGGTTAACATAATCATATTTCTGTTTTATATACTCAAAATGCAGCGGACTTGTATTTGAAAGCAGGAACAGCCTGTATTTTTTATCCTCTGACAGCTTTTTTACCAGAATTTTCATAAGCTCAATTTCAGTGAACATATCATTAAACGCTTCGGCAAAATCATTTCGTTCCATTTTAAGCCCAAGTCCGGTTAAGCACTTTGTGATAAACTCATCGGAAGTTATATCACCTGATTCGTAACCCATTAACCTGTAATTGCCGCCTTTAAAAAAATTGCTGTATGTTTCTTCAGTTACTCCGTTTGTTAAAAGCTTATTTATGAACTTCTCATATTCAACATTTACCAGTACATTCCCAAGATCAAAAATTATATTCTTTATCAATACCTTTATATCTTTGCTGTTTACTTATTATCGTTTTCAATTTGCAGCATTATTCTTTTCATTTCAGTACCGCCGCCAAAACCTCCTAATGAACCATCTTTGGCAATAACCCTGTGGCAGGGTATAATTATAGGTACCGGATTTACAGCGCAGCATGTTGCAGCAGCACGGAAAGCGTTTTTATTCCCTGCGCGTTTTGCAAGCTCTGAATACGATATTGTTTCGCCATATTCAATAGCAGCCATCTCCTGCCAAACCGCTGTTTGAAAACCTGTGCCCTTTAAATATACTTTAAGATCAAAATTTCTTTTATAGCCCTTAAAATAATCCTTTATCTGCGCAATTTCATATGATATCCCCGAGCCGGTTTTCTTCATATCATCGTTCAGGTAATCTTTAACCTTTTTTACGAACTTCTTCTCGTTATCCTGAAGGTCCAGGTAACAAATGCCATTTTCATTTTTGGCAATAAAAAAAGAGCGTTTTAGCTGAGAAATGTAAAATTTTGAGTAAAATATCATTTTTTAGTGATAAAACTTACAAATTTACGAAAAATTTAGGATAAGTATTAGACATAAAAAAACCACCCCAGTAGAACAGAGGTGGTTTAATAAAATTATTTCTGTTTTACTATTTTGTCAGTATCATTTTCTTTGTTGATTGGTAGCCGTCAGTAGCAATGGAATAGAAGTAAATACCGCTTGAGTATTTTACAGCATCCCATTTAACCAGGTATTCGCCCGCAGTTAACTGTTCATTTACAAGCCTTTCAACTTCCCTGCCCATAACATCGTAAACTGATACTTTTACAAACGATGATCTTGGTACATCAAACCTTATTGATGTCACAGGGTTGAACGGGTTAGGATAATTCTGCTTAAGCTCAAATGATTCAGGTATCAGAGTTGAAATAGGCTCGATGGCATTAAATGTTGAGTATCTTAATGTGTAGAACGCAATTCCTGTACCTGAGAAGTTTGCTGAACCGGTAATATAGATCCTGTCAGTATCCTGCACAGCAATACCTGATGCGTAATCATTGCCGTTGCCGGTACTGTTCTCTTTTTTCTCCCAGTTAAAGGTTCCGTTAAGCGAATAAGAAATAGTTAAATAATCATAATTTGTGCCTGCAGTAAAGCTGGAGCCTGCAACATATAAATGGCTTGAAGCATTATCAATTGCCATGCTGAACGGGAAGTCGCTGCCTGAATTGGTCGTTCTCTGCAGCCACTGCTGCTGAAGTGATGAATTATATTTTATTGTAGCGTAATCAAATCCGGTAGCAGTTGCGGCGCTGTATCCTGTAACATAAACATTGTTGGCATTATCTATAACCATTGTTGTAATCTGGTCTGTGCTGCCAAGTGGTCCGTTATACGTTGCTGCTGCCATACTATCGCCTGTAGAAGCATTGTACTTTATAGTCATGTAATCCTGCACTGCTCCGGTCCTGAAGCTGTAACCAGCAACATAAACCGCTGTTAACGGGTTATCGATAACAAGAGCTACTGCATTATCTTCAGAGTTTTGGGTTCCGTTATACTTTTTTGCCCATGCAGTTGTACCGCCGCTGTTGATCTTTAATGTAAGAAAATCCTCGGTGCCCGCAGTTCCTGATTTACCTGTAACATAAACATTCCCTGAACCGTCAACTTTGATTGCCTGTGCCTGGTCAAATGCAGTAGAAAGACCGCTTACGTAAACATTCGGCCATCCTGAAACCATATTTCCTGAGGCATCATACTTTAAAGTTGTAAATTTCTGTCCCTGGCCGCTTCCTGCATCGCTTCTTCCGGTTACATAAACATTCCCAGAAGCATCAACTGCAATTGCAAAACCGTAATCGCCGCCGTTGCCTGTGCCATTATATGTTTTTGTCCATAACCTGGTACCGGTTGCAGCGTCATATTTTATTGTTACTATATCCCTGTTAGGCACAAAAGACCAGCCCGTAACATATACAGCATTATTATCACACGTAATTGCGCTTACCTTATCTTCAAGGTTGGATGCACCGTTATACCGGTTTACCCAAACTGTATCTCCGTTTGCCGGGTTATATCTTAATGTAACTATATCAGATGAGGTTCCTGATCCAAGACTCCATCCTGTTACAAAAACATCTCCTGATGGATTCACACAGATCCCTACTGAAGAATCCTGCTGGTTAATAGGCCCATTGTATATTTTGCTCCATATTATATTGGGTTGAGATATTAACTCTGCCTGGTTAACACATAAGCAGGAAACAGCTATAAGTAAAAGCAATGAATAAGTTTTCTTCATATAGATATATATTTATAAATTACAAGTTTAATATTTACAAATTACTCTTTATACGGTAGTAAAACAATACCGTATAAACGTGAATAAAGTTAAATATTATTGCAAAAAATCAATATTTTCAAAGAATTATAATAATATATAAAATTAAAATCTGAATAACAATATATGAAGTAATTATATACTATTAGTTTCTGTAATATACTAACAAAAAAGCCGGGTAATTAATTACCCGGCTTTTTTAAAATCAGTTTAAAATTATTTTACTAAAATCATTTTCTTTGTATCAGAAAATTTTTCAGTTTTGATGCGGTAAAAATATATTCCGCTTGTTAATTTTGATGCGTTGAAATCATACCTGTAAGTTGCCGGACTGAGTGACCCGAGATAAATACTGCTAAGAGTCCTGCCGTTAACATCAAATACATCCAGGCTTACATTCTGCACTTCAGGAACAGCAAATTCTATTTTTGTATTCGGATTGAACGGGTTTGGATAATTTTGTGAAAGACTGAATCTATCAGGTACCTGGTTATTGACAGGCTCTATCCCGACAAGATCGCCGTATTTAATTGTAGCATAATCATAATCCGAGCCTGAGCCGAAGCTTCTTCCTGTTACATATGCATTGCCAAGATTATCAGCTATGACAGATGAGCTGTAATCGTTGGAATTGGCTGTACCGTTATATGACATTACCCAAAGCTGGTCTCCCAGGGGTGAATATTTTATTGTTGCATAATCATCACTGTTAAAACCTTTGCTGCTTCCTGTGATATATACGTTCATGCTGTTATCAACATAAACTGAACGCGCTACATCAACGGAATTATTGGGACCATCATAGAACCTTATCCATTGCTGGTTCCCGCTCGGGTCATACTTGACTGTACCGTAATTGGAATCAGCTCTTCCCCCGAAAAGCTGGGTAGTTAACCCTGTCAGGTAAATATTATTCAGCGCATCTACTGTCATTGATGTGGCAATATCAAAATTGCTTGCTGTTCCGTTATATTGTTTTTCCCAAATCAAAGTTCCTGCCGGTGAATACTTTAAAGCAAGGAAATTATATCTTTGAATAATACCGGTTTCACTATATCCACCTGCTATTATATTTCCGTCGCTATCTACTTTTAATCCTACCAGGGCATCTCCGCCGTTGCCTGAACCGTTATAGGTCTTAATCCACTGCTCTATGCCTGAACTGTTATATTTGATTATCACAAGATCCTGCCCGGAGCCTGAGCCTATGCTGCAGCCGCCGGTATAAATATTTCCGCTGTTATCCACATCAACAGAAACAACATAATCTTCATTGTTTCCCAAACCGTTATATACTTTTGACCATGCTTCAGAGCCATCAGCATTATATTTAACAGTTACAAAATCCAAACCGGAAGTTGTTCCTGTTGTTTTGCCTCCAACTATAATACTGCCGTCACTCTGAAGATGTATTGTTCTTCCTTCATCTAGGCCATTGCCGGCGCCATTATATCTGGCAGTCCACTGCTGAACACCCGAAGAATTGTATTTTATTGTGACAATATCAGAGCCTGTTGCGCCGTAATCTACCCTGCCTGTTACAAAAATATTACCCGATGCATCTATAGTTAATGCATTGGAGTAATCACCCCCGTTGATCGGGCCGTTATAAGCAACTTCCCATAATATGGTGCCAAGCGGCGAATATTTTATTGTCTTGTAATCTTTTCCTGTACCGGCACCTGTACTGTAGCCTGTAACCACAACATTACCACTCTGGTCCATTGCAATTGCGTAAGACCAGTCAAGTGAGTTGCCTGCCCCGTTATACCTTGATGCCCATTCCTGCCCGATTGAAAACGACAGTGTTACATAAACAGTTAAGAACAAAAAAGCTGTTATTAATTTATTCATCTTTTCCCCCATCCGTTATTACGGAATTTAATTGATGAAATGATATAGATTTTGATTACCCTTAAATTAGCTAACAATATTGGTGATGTCAATCAACTTTTTAGTTAATTAAAGTAGCTATGTAAATATTAATACTTAAAGTATGTTAGCTAAATTTAGATAAAAATAATATAATTGCCGTCCCTTAACCTACGGCAATTATAACTACATTATTCATATTAGTCAAGTTATAATAATAGCGATTTACGGTATTTTGTGAATTTGTAATTTGGCGGCAAATTAATTTAACTGAGATTAAAATTTTATTTAAAAATAAATTTAATTTATTTTTAATAATATTTATAAAACCGTATTTGAGGTGTTCATTCTATCCTTTAAAATCGTAAATTTGTATTCAGATATTCTGTAAATGGTTAAAATTAAAAATTTGAAAATGAAAATTATTATCACGCTGGTTATAGCAGCATTACTTTCCATTACAATTTTAACATTCAATAAAAATTCCAAAGTCCTTGGCGGCGAAAAAACTGTTTCAAAGGAATTTAACTTCAATCAGCCTGCAAGCATTATGGTAAGAAAAAAGCTTGAAAGCATGACGCTTCGTGAGAAAATTGCTCAAATGGTTGTTGCCAATGCAGTTCCCGAAAATTTTACAGAAGGCTCTGCTGAATTTAAAAAATTCAAACGCCTGTGCGAAGAAACTAAAGTAGGCGGATTCATATTCTTTAAAGGCAGCTCAACAGACTATGTTAAGCTTTCAAATAAGCTGCAGTCATTTTCAGATGTACCGTTATTGATAGGCTCTGATTTTGAGCGCGG
>JAPUEV010000341.1 GCA_027492415.1 Ignavibacteria bacterium | reverse complement strand
GTATCATGAGAATATTATATACAGCAATACTGGCAGCCTTTCTTCTCAGTATCAACACAAGCCCCTCGTTTTCACAAATTATAAAGACCGGTGAAGTTGAGCTCTTTAACCTGGATGTACTCAACTTTTATTCCAGTGAAGGGACACGCTCCCGTGTGGATGTTTACGTGGAGATCCCCTTAAAGAACATGGAGTTCAAGAAGTCCAAAACAATAAAGAATACCTATGTCTCCAAATTTGACCTGAACATAGATGTTAAGGATAAGGACGGTAATGTCATTTATAACAATGTTTCCAAGGAAGAAGTAAGCACACAGGAAACCGGACAGGAATATCTTTCGCAGAACTCACAGATATTGACCAGGAACCTTTTTCTTCCGCCGGGTGAGTATGACCTGATGGTTTCAGTATTCGAACAGAGCACAAAGAAAAGGACAGATAAGGATAAGAAAATTAAGGTCGAAGATTACTCAACTCCGCCGCTGAGCATAAGCGATGTTATGATAGTATCACGTTATTCCTCAAGCGAAGGGAAAAAGATAATTACGCCTGATGTAGGCAGGAATGTTGCCGCAGTGGATACATTTTACCTGTTCTACTACGTGTACAAGAACAATGATGATGAAAAAGTTGATGTGAACTGCAGGATACTTGACCCTGAAAAGAAGGAAGTTTACAGCAAGAAGGAAACTATCGATGTATCAAGCGGGCTTGCATTCCAAAATATGGTGTTTATGCCTGTACCTACAAATCAGCTTGGCTTCGGCAAATATACAATAGAAATATCTGCAGCAAGCAATAATTATAAAGCGGCAACTGATTCATACTTCGAGAATTTCACAATTGATTTTCCTTTGCCGCTAAAAGAAATTGATATGCTTATCGAGCAGCTGCAGTACATTGCAAAGGGTGATGAAATGGATTTCATGCGCGACGGGAAGACCGATCCGGAAAAGCAGAAACGTTTCCTGAATTTCTGGAAAAAGAAAGATCCCAGCCCCAACACAAAACGGAATGAAGTGATGCAGGAGTATTACAGGCGTGTGAACAGCGCAAATAAATTCTTCGGGAATACATATACACAGGGATGGAGGACTGATATGGGTATGGTCTATATCATTTTTGGTGAGCCTAATAATATAGAGCGCCACCCGTATGATATGGACTCAAAGCCGTATGAGATTTGGGATTATTACCAGGATAACAAACAATTCGTGTTTGTGGATAACACGGGCTTTGGTGATTACAGGCTTATATCACCTATATGGGATACATTCAGGTACGAAGAAGACAGGTAACAAATAGCAAATAACAGATAGCAAATAATTTTATTAATCAAAAAGCCGTTTCGTGACCCGAAACGGCTTTTTTAATTTGTAACCCAGAAAAGTTTTGTAACAATTTATTGTACAACTTTACAACTTTACAACTTTACAACTTTATAACTCTCTGCCTTAATATCCTTCTTTTTTATTCTCCTGTGCGGTTATTACATCAAGTATATTCCTTAACGACTTTTCGTCCTTTATCTTATAATCACCATCAATCAGAACGGTTTCAACCAAATGATCATTGCCTCCCATTGTTATTAGCCTGACTGTAGTATTTACTGTGCTGTCTTCCTTCAGCCTGTAATCTTTTTTTACGCTGCGGAATGTTTTTATCCGGGCTATTTCATTTTCCAGCGCGCCGCGTCCTGATTTTCTCATTTTTTCGCCAAGGCTGTTATAGTAAGCCTGCAGGTCCGGACTCAGTACATTCCACGCCTTACCCATATCGCGCTGCTCAGCGGCAACAATAAATGCTACAACTGCACCTTCAGGTGTTTGATGAATATTGCCGCAGGCAGATAAAAGCACTGCAGCGAGAAGAGTTAAGCTTATGTTAAATTTAAATTTTTGGATGTATTTCATTTTCGTTGTAATCCTGCAATTATTTCTGTAAATTTACAAATATATTTTATCATTTTATGCAAAAATATGAAAATTAAATTCCTACTGGTTATAGGCTTCCTGTTGATTTTGTGTAACTTAACACGTTCGCAGAATCCTGGAGATGTAGTGATAAATGAAATTATGTACGCACCTACACCAAGCACTAATGAATGGTTTGAACTATATAATAATACAGCTGCTCCTTTCAATATGGCGAACTGGAAATGGAAGGATGCAACAGCCACTTTAAGGATATTTACAACACAGAACATAAACCTGCCTGCAAATGGTTTTGCGGTAGTCTGCCAGGATTCAACAGCATTCAGGGCAGCATTTCCGTCTTTTACAGGAATTTTACTTCAGCCAACAAACGGCTGGAGCGCACTCAACAATACAGGCAATGAGAACCTGATAATATTCAATTCAACAAGCGCTGTGGTTGATTCCATACAATATACTAATACATGGGGCGGCAGTACAGGCAATAAATCAATGGAGCGGATAAGCTCAGTTGCCCCAACAAACCAGCAGACAAACTGGGGGACCTCGGTAGCATCTTTAGGCGCGACACCAAATTTAAGAAACAGCCTTTCCCCATTAAATAATGACCTTGCACTGAATATCATTTCCTTCAGCAGCAATTCACCTTTGATAGGAACTAACCTCCAAATTAATGCGAATGTTAAGAACAGGGGACTCCTTGCAGCGAACACATATACTGTTTCATTCTACGATGACTATAACAAAGACGGTAACCCGACAGCAAATGAGCTTATAAATACGGTAAACTCAGCAGGCACATTAAATCCCGGTGACTCAGCAAATTACAATACATCTAAGCTGATGGATAGCCTGGGGCTAAGGCAATACATAGCAGTTGTAAACTATACAGGTGATGAAGATACATCAAACAACAAAAGAACAGGTACGGTTACTGTTATTTCAGCCGGCGGATTTGATTCACTGGTTGTGAACGAGATAATGTACGCGCCAACAACAAATACCGGCAAAGAATGGTTTGAAATTTATAACAAAACTTCAAACCCCGTAAACCTGCAGAACTGGAAATGGAAAGACGCTACATCAACAATTCATACTATAACAACACTTGCTATAAGTATTCCTGCAAACGGATTTGCGGTTGTATGCGAAGATTCCGCGGCTGTTAAGAGCTTTTATCCTAACAACCCGGGAATTTACCTGCAGTCAAGCGGATGGAGCGCGCTGAATAACACCGGTGATAATCTTATCCTGATGAATTCAACAGGTATAGTTATTGACAGCATAACATTCCTTTCTTCATGGGGAGGAAGTGCTAACAATAAATCACTTGAAAGAATTTCTGTTACAGGACCCTCAAATTTACAGACTAACTGGGGTACGTGTGTATCATCAGTTGGGGCTACACCTGATAAGGTTAACAGCTTAACACCCAAGCCCAATGATCTGGCGCTGAATAAAATTACATTCAGCCGCACATTGCCGGCACTTGGTGATACACTTGGCATTATTGCGCAGGTAAAGAACAGGGGACTTAACAGCGCGCCATCATACACAGTATCCTTCTATGATGATTATAATAAGGATAGTATTGCAACACCAAATGAACTGAAGTCAACGATAAACTCAACTGGTGTACTTAATTCAGGTGACTCAGTTAATTTTACTTATTCTCAAATACTCGATAGCGCAGGCTTAAGGCAGTACATAGCAATTGTTAATTACGGAATTGATGAAGATTCGAGCAACAACAAATATGTGGCATCAATAGAAGTTGCGGGCGGCAGTACCGCAGGCAGGGTTATAATTAATGAGATAATGTATGACTTCCCGACAGGTGAGTGTGAATGGGTGGAAATATACAATAATTCTGATTCAGTTGTAAACCTGAAGAACTGGAAAATATCAGATAACTCACTGACGCAGGTTGTTATTACACCGAATGATTTTTTCATGAACCCGCAAAGCTATTTAGTAATAAGCCAGAGCGGTGCAATTTTTACAAATCACACACAAATTGATTCATCAAAGGTAATTACAAACTCATCACTTCCTTCATTAAACAATACAGGTGATGCAGTTATTATATATAAAATTAACGGCGCGGTATCAGATAGGGTAGATTACCTGCCTGACTGGGGCGGAACCAAGGTATCGCTTGAGCGTATAAATATCAACGGCGTTTCAAATGATTCAAGCAATTGGGCAAGCTCTATAGATTGTGAAAAATCGACCCCCACCAGGATTAACTCAATATCTTCAGCCTCTCATTACCAGAGAAATGACCTGGTTATAAATGAAATTATGGCCGGACCTTTAACAGGTAACCCTGAATATATAGAGCTTTACAATCCAACATCACAAACTATTAATATAGTAGGCTGGCTATATACTGAAACAGGCGGCACAAAAGGTATCAGTGATACATGCCAGGCATTGATAAAGCCCGGAATGTACGCTGTTATTGCGGCAGATACCAATATTTATAATGCTTACCCGTATTTGCGTACACCGGATTCTACCCAAAGGGTATTCATCGCAGGCTCATTAGGGCTGAATAATGATGCTGACCTTGTGAAAATTGCAGATGTTTTCCGCACAATGATAGACAGTGTATATTATTCTGATAACTGGTATAATCCTAATTTACCGGGAAGCGGAAGATCACTGGAGAAAATAAACCCGTTACTAAACGGTAATGACGGAAAGAACTGGAGCAGCTGCACATATCCTAACGGCGGCTCCCCGGGATTAAAGAACAGTATATTTACAAACAGCAATACACAGCAGGGTGAAGTAACTGTATCACCAAACCCGTTCTCGCCTGATAATGACGGTTACGAGGATTTTACAATAATAAGCTACAAGCTGCAGAATTCAGTTTCACAGGTGAGGATGAAGATATTTGATGTTAAAGGCAGGCTTGTAAAAACAATTATGAATAACCAGGCATCGGGGCAGAGCGGACAGGTAGTGTATAACGGGCTGGATGATGAAAACAGGAAATTAAGGCTTGGTATATATATTGTATTCCTTGAAGCATTAAATGACCAGAACGGCGTAGTTGAAACCCTGAAAACTACAATGGTTGTTGGCGCAAAATTATGATCTTAACTATTAAGCTTATCAATGGCTAAACAGGCTTCAAAAAAATCTGAAAGCACGCAGCAGGTTCTGAGTAAAAAGGTTCTTTACATTATACTTGCAGTTATAACCTTTGCGGTTTATGCAAATTCACTGCAAAACGAATTTGTATTTGATGATGAGTCAGTGGTACAGGGCGATCCTACCATTACGTCACTTTCAAATATACCAAAGTTCTTTACCGGTGAGCTTGGCTTCCATAAAGTTATCGGGGCTTATTACAGGCCTGTAGTATCAACATCATACGCCATTGATTATGCTATCTGGAAGTTCAACCCTGTAGGCTTCCATTTAACAAATATCCTTATTCATCTTATCAATACGCTGTTATTTTACGCGCTGCTGATATTAATGTTCGAAAAGTTCCAGTCGAAGTACAAGGATTATATAATCCTGATTGCTGCGTTATTATTCGGGGTTCACCCAATTCATACAGAAGTAGCAGCATGGGTAAGCGGCAGGACTGACGGACTTGCCTGTACTTTCTTTTTTGCTTCGTTTCTTTTCTACCTGAAATACAGCAAGGAGCCTGATAATAAAAATCTTGTATTAACCTTACTGATGTATGCATTATCTCTATTGGCAAAAGAAATGGCGATAACGCTTCCTGCTGTTATCATTTTATATGATATGACTGTTAACAGGCGTGATTTTAAGGAATTGCTGAAGAAAAGAGCAGTGATATACGGTTCATTAATAGTGATCTCGGGTTTATTTATGCTGCTTCGCGGGTATGCCTTAAGCCAGGTTGTTCCGCGGCAGACGTATTTCTATTTTTACGGCAGGGATACACTGACAGCAGTTCTTACAATGCTGCAGACCATCCCACTATATTTCAGGCTTTCTGTGGCACCATACGGCATGCTATACCATTACAGCGGTTATTTGCCGGATATATCAAGCATAACAGATTTAAGGGCGGTGTTTGCTGTAATATTCATTCTGGTCCTGCTGGGGGCAGCGGTATATTTTATTAAACGCTCGCCCTACATATCATATTCAATATTGTTATTCTTCATCACATTGATGCCTGTTATGAATATTGTACCTACAATGAACTTTATGGCTGACAGGTTCCTTT
>JAPUEV010000340.1 GCA_027492415.1 Ignavibacteria bacterium | reverse complement strand
AAACTGCTACCACTGTATCAATTGCAGTATTGCCGCCAAGCCTTGTGTATAATGACCGGGTTGTAGGGGTGTTGTTATTCATTGTATTATCATCGCCGCAGCTTTGAAAGCTTATAACTGCCGCTAATACAAGCAGCAGCAAAAAACCGGTGGATTTCCGCATGTTTTCTCCTTTAAATAGATGTTTTTAAGTTAAATAGATTAATTGATATAATCTGCCTTTAACTAACATACGAAATGAATGCGGATGCGGTTTTATTAAATTTTGAACAAAAAAATTCAAGGTTCCGGTATTTTTACAGAACCTAAATCTTAAAATAAAGAATTTGAATTTACATTGATCAGTATAATCAGGATCAATTAAAAGAATTACTGAACTTTTGTTATTTTCAGATCCAGGATCCTTATATACCTGGTTATGTATGTTGTTCGGGAAGCAATTAACCAAGAATTGAAATTGTAATAAAAAGATAAATTATCAACTTGATAAACAGATGACAATAGAGTATCAACTGGTCCGTAAAAATTTAATGCCTCGGGAGATTGCGGCGTACCATTAGTGGAATCATTTATAGATACTGTAACACCTGCACTGCTGTCACAGTTAGATTGCAGCCTGTATTCAACCTTTACTTTAAATGCAGCAACAGTCTGATTAAATAGTGTTCCAAGCCCGGTTGTATAGTATCCACCGGAATCTATTTTAGCAACCATTGAATCTGTGGCAAAAAATACTGTGCCAATTGGGACAACAGGTTGATTTATGTTATCTTCATCACTACATGAAACAAAAAAAACGGAGATTAGAAGTGGAATAATAAATGCACAGGTGTTTTTCATGGTAATTACAAGGTTTTATTTTAAATATAATATTTATGAAGTAAATAAATAAAAATAATTTCAAATAAGAAAGCCATATTCGAAATCTCATTGATCAAACAACTAAAAATTAAGGATAAAATATAACTAAACTGATAACTGGTGACCCCTCTGCTAATCCAAAAATATTAATTTAACATTAGAGCTTTGACTTTTTGGTCTTCATCTCTATCTTCTTCTGAACTTTCTTTTATATGTTTCATGTGAGCCTTTTGACCATACAATTATTGCCACAACAATATGTATCCAGAACCAGGGATTCTGCCAGCCCATATTATCATAAATATATATTATCATAAGGAGCCTTGGAAGAAAGACATACAGCAATGCATCGCCGATAAAAGGAATATTATTATTCGGTATCTGGTGGCTGAAGTAAGCAATTGCAAGCGCAATTCTTGGAATAAATAATGTTACTACTAATATCCAGGTTTCTATCATAACTGTGGGTTTATTTATACAAATATAATACTCAAATACTATATTTAATATTATTTTTTAGCGGGTCAGTTTTTCTATTATAATTTTATGTTCAGGGAATCTGTTTATCAGTTCAGCTCTATCGGCAAGCTCAAAATCATCAAAATGGAAACCGGGTGAGACTGTGCAGCCAACAAGCGAGAATGAATCAGGATCATTGACTTTTGCGCCAAACCAAACTCCGTGAGGAATAACACACTGTAAAACCTCTCCCATGTCAAGCTCACTGCCAAGCGTTATCTCTGAATAATTCCCCTCTTCATCTATCATATATATTGTTACCGCTGAGCCCACATAATAATGCCAAAGCTCATCTGATTTGATCCTGTGAAATGCCGAATAGGTATCACCGGTCAGCAGAAAATAAATTGAAGTTGAGTGATGGCGCTCTCCTTTAAATCTTGCAGGCAGGTGTTCCGGTTTAACTGTTTCAGCTGACCTGTATACTTCCTTAAACCATCCGCCTTCCGGGTGTTTTTCCAATGATAGTTTTTTTATATATAATTCATATTCTTTCATAAATCATAATTTTGTGTTAAACAATATCAGCTCCCCTCCTTTCTTAAGGAGGGGGAAAATCCGGCGTAAGCCGGATTAGGGGTGGTCAAGTCTTTATGCGTGTTCTTAAGAATTCAAATTTTACATTTAATTCCCTAATTTTGTACGGAACAAAACATCTGTATTTTCAGTAATATAATTAACTGATAAATTTATGAAAATGAAAATGAAATATCTGTCATTACTTATAGTTTGCGCAGTATTTATTACCGCAGGCTTTATATGCGCAAAAAGTACCGGGAACACTGACGGATCGCCGTTACCGGAAAAACGGCCGGATGATATCAGGTTCCGCTATTCACAAAGCGGGGGGATGATGTATTACAGCGAGGAAATATTTATTTCAAAGGATTCTTGTTACTATTCCATAAACGATGGCGGCGCGATAACAAAAGCTTATTTTAAAATGACCTCAGCAGAGCTGGATAAATTATATTCTGTATTTAAAGAAAATAATTTTGATGAAATAGATTCATACGAAGAAAAAGTATATGATAGAGGCGGCGAGAGTATTTCGCTGAACTGGGACAGGAGCAAACATGCAACCGTAAGTAATTCCGGTATGACATTTGTAAAAGATTCATGGAAAAAAGAATGGTCAGCCTGCAGCAGTGCAATAGAAAAAATAGGGAAAGAAGAAATTGAAAAGCAAAAAAAAGATTATACTGTAATAATGGATAAATCATTATTCGGAATAGAATTCTATATGCAGATAAATTTAAAAGTAATTGTTCCATTAAGAACTTTAATGGCTGAGCAAGAGAGCGATAAAGAGATTGTCAGAATAGTTAAGCTGTCTCCCGGTAACCACAGGTCAATTATTACGCTGGGTAAAGATACTTATGAAGTTCCTATAAGTACAGATACAACCAAAAGTGTTAAATTATTCTTAGTAAATGATTCTTTAAAACATGAATATTTAAAATAAACATAGCTTTAAAAAGGGGCTTGTTGCCCCTTTTTTTTATATACTTTCAACATTAAACAAATTTCTATTTGACCCCTGAAACTCAATTTACCTATTAGGTGTTACAACACATAACTAACCACCAACTAACTATTTTTATAGAATGATAAAAAATTTTCTTAGTAAGTACAGCGATGCAGGCATTCTGTTTATAAGGATCGGCATTGGATTCTCGTTTATTTTCGTTCACGGCTGGGGTAAAATTTCAGGCGGACCCGCTATGTGGGAAAAGATCGGAAGCGCTATGGGGAATTACGGCTTAAGCTTCGCACCAACGTTCTGGGGATTCATGGCTTCTGTTTCAGAATTTGGCGGCGGAATACTGATACTGCTTGGCTTATTCACCAGGCCGGCATCGGCATTCATGGCTTTTACAATGCTCACAGCGTTTATGGTGCATACATCAAAGCTTGACCCGTGGAACAAAGCAATTTACCCGATGGAAATGTTCGCAGTATTTATGGGTCTGTTATTTATCGGTGCAGGTAAATACAGCATAGATGCCCTTATTTCTAAAAAGAAATAGTTTTTAAATTAATATTTTTTGTTTCTTAAAAGCCTTCGGTATACTGAAGGCTTTTTTTACAATATTAATTTCTTTATTTTAAAAATCACCTTTTTTCTAATAGACAATTAACATTTTCTGGTTATTTTTGTATAACATCAATTAAATATCTCAATTACATTATGCTGAAAAAACTTTTTTTCTTGTTCATATTATTTACTCCGTTTATTGCAAAAGCGCAGTTCGATGACATTATCAAAAAAACTGCAATGCCGGATATCCTGGAGGAAAAAAATATTACTACATCAATTGATGACGCATATCCTGTTTCTTTCTGGATAAACGATATTGATAAATATTACGATCCGGTTGAACCACAGGACTATAATGCGCCGCTGGGACCGGGTTACTACAGAATGACCGTTCAGAGCTACTGTTTAAAAGCCGGAACACATGGACCCACAAAAGGCAGCGGACATTTAATTGCGCCTATAAAAGGAAAGCTGGATAATCTTGTTACCAATATTCTCACACGTTCAGCCGAGCATCCTGAAATTGCACAGAAAGATATCCAGCTTCTGTTATGGTCCATAATTTACGGTGCCAAGTTCACTGATCTGAACACTGAACTTCAGCTTCGGGTAAAACCGCTTCTTACTGCCTCCGAAATTGCAGAGCTTAGCGTTGGAATATCTGATATGCCTCTGGATATACTGCCTGATGAAGTAAAAAGTACCGCAAAGTTCTATAAAGATCTTCGCGGAAAGATCACTGACCCCGGTTCAAGCTTTCAGGATATTGAAAACATGGCTGTATTAAACGGAGAGGCTCCTTCGGATATGCTGAAAAAGCAGGTTGATCCCGGAAACTGGGCATACATAGGTGACGGATTTTATATGAGAATGATGCCTGTAACTTATTCTCAGTCAATACTTGAGCTCTACCGCCCGCAATCAGTTAATGTTACCCGTGATTCCAAAGGAAGAATTACTCTTTTTGAAAAGAACGGCGATAAAATTGAAATAAGCTATGTTGATGAGCCGGGAAGCGATGTAATGAAGGGTGATGACGGAAAATTCTATCCGATCTACAGGTTTAAGTCAGTAAAGTTCATAGGCACAAACCCGGGCGAAGAAGAGCTGATAGAAAACTTTGGCTGGATAATCCGCGGTGACGGCAAGGAACTTAAAAATATCACTGAGTTCAAAAGCTACCCGCAGGATCCTTCAGCATCGTTATATAAAGCAAGACTGGTAACCGCAAATGATTACTTTAAAAAAATAGCGAAGTACAAAAAAGATTCAAACAATCCGGGCAAAGGCAGCGAACCCGGAAACATGGATGAATTTAATGCTGATAAACATATGAAAGACGGGCTTGACGCAGTTAAAGACCCTACAGATTTTAAAGATAAACGCGACTGGATAGATAAACATATTGATTATGTAAAAGACTGGTGGAACTGCGCATCAAACTCACTTGCCGGCGGCTCGTGCGATGATGATGATACCCCCAGAAAACCTAATCCCCAGAAAAAAACCGCTGCTCCCGGAAATACAAAAGGACAGCGAATTGCCCCTTCTCTCAGAAAATGGGGTGAGTAGTCTCCTTAAAACTTGATATAATTTTTCGCAGGGTCTTTATATTTATTAAAGACCCTTCATTTTTTTCAGGAACCATAACCTGTTTTGCCCTGTATAACTCTCATAACCGCAATTCAAATCATACTTCTATTTTATGCTAAGAGCTCAATTTAAACGATATTTAGCCGCATTTTTATTAATTACAGGAATCACCTTTTCGCAAAATCCGCAGTATCTGAATACCGGTATTTTTTTTACTGATAATTATTTCTTTAATATTGATTCGCTGAAAATTCAGAATGAGCTTGATTTAAAAACTGTATGTTATGGACAAAATGATACTGTTGTATTTGCGGGCAATTCAAAAGATATCTTTGCTTACAGTAAAATTGATTTTCATGAATACACCGGGTTTGATTCTTCCCTTTTTTATGATCTGAATTATAACAGCGGAATGATGTACTGGAATATTGTATACCTGAACGGCAAAAAATTCTCTCTGGACAGCAAAACTCATTTAACCTCAGAATACGATATTAACGGTAATTTTATTTTGACTATCCCGTCAAATGAATCTGAAACAGAGCGTGATATAAACGGCAGGGATATGCTCTTAAAGGGAAGTAACTCTATAGTTCATGTACAGGATCTTAATGGTGAAGGCGGGTATGTTATTACGGCTTATGATGAAAGCGTCAGGAAACTATGGAATACAAAAACTGCCCATACAGATATTGAAGTTAAAGGCGATACCCGCTATTACAAACGTTACCTGAATTTTTACAAATGTAATTCCAAATACTTGATTTTCACAAATAACTGGTTTTACAAAGAAAATCCGAAAACTGTTATTGTTAACCTCTCATCCGGTGAAACAACAGAACTTCCAATTTTAGCCAGCGGGGTTATTTTTGATAAAGAAGATAATCTCTCGGGATTACTCCATTACGATGAAAAGGAAAATATTGTTACTTTCTATAAAGGAATAAGCTCTGAACCGGTATGGGAATATAAATACAGCTACCGCCGGGTCAGCCCGTACAGCATCACTGCTTTAATTAAAGATAACACACTGGTGCTTGCATTATTTTATCCTATTTCCACAGGCTCAGATCTTGTAGCTGTTGATATAAATAACGGCAGCTTAAAATGGCATGCGGAAGTTGACCAGGTAAATGCGTCCCACTC